>QZKG01000066.1 GCA_003599855.1 Gaiellales bacterium
CCGTGTCGCCATCACCCGCCATATCAAGCGCGGCGGCAAGGTTTGGATCAATATCTTCCCGCACAAACCGGTGACGGAGAAGCCGGCCGAGACCCGCATGGGCGGCGGCAAGGGTTCCCCGGAGCACTGGGTCGCGGTGGTCAAGCCCGGGCGGGTCATGTTCGAGCTGTCCGGCGTGCCCCATCCGGTGGCCAAGGAAGCTATGCGGCTGGCGTCGCACAAGCTTCCCATCAAGTGCAAATTCGTTACCCGTGATGGTGATATCTTTGAAGGCTAATGAACTGAGAGACCTGACCGACGACGAGCTCGTCGACAAGCTGGCGGAGACCCGCAAGGAGCTCTTCAACCTGCGGTTCCAGCACGCCACCGGGCAGCTGGACAACCCCAGGAAGCTGAGGGTCGTGCGACAGGATATAGCGCGGATCATGACGGTGCAGGGCGAGCGCCAGCGGCAGCAGGCGGCCGGCGCCGGGACCCAGGAGGCATAATTGGCTCAGACGCAGACAGCCGGCAAGATCAGCCGCAAGGAGCGGCGGGGAGTCGTGGTAAGCGACGCCATGGACAAGACCATAACGGTGCGCATCGACAGCAAGAAAGCGCATCGCAAGTACGGCAAGACGGTGGCGCGTTCCACCAAGCTGAAGGCGCACGACGAGCAGAACGAGGCGAAGGTGGGAGACACCGTCAGGGTCATCGAGACCAGGCCGTTGTCCAAGACCAAGCGCTGGCGGCTGGCGGAGATCATCGAGCGGGCCAAGTAGCGGCGACTACCAGAAAGAGAACAGGCAGTGATACAGGTAGAATCCAGAGTCAAGGTAGCGGACAACACCGGAGCGCGTGAGCTCCTCTGCATCCGCATCAAGGGCGGTTCACACCGGCGCTATGCCCGGGTGGGCGACACCATCGTCGGCACGGTCAAGGCGGCGATCCCCGGCGGTAGCGTCAAGAAGGGCGAAGTCGTGCAGGCGGTTATCGTCAGGACCAAGAAGGAACTCGGCCGCAAGGATGGCACGTATATCGCCTTCGACGAGAACGCCGCGGTGCTCATCGACCAGGCGAACAACCCGCGCGGCACCCGCATCTTCGGACCGGTGGCCCGCGAGCTCAGGGACAAGAATTTCATGAAGATAGTCTCACTGGCGCCGGAAGTGCTATAAGGAGCAACACAGTTGGCAAAGGTAAATCAGAAAAGCAAGATGAAGATACGCAAGGGCGATACGGTCAAGGTCATCTCCGGCAAGGAGCGCGGCAAGACCGGCAAGGTGCTGCGCATCGACACCGCCAAGAACCGCGTGGTGGTGGAGCGCCTGAACATGATCAAGCGCCATGCCCGCCCTTCCCAGAAGAACCCGCAGGGGATGCTGGAGCGGGAGAGCTCGATCCATGTATCCAACGTGATGTATTACTGTTCCCGTTGCGGTGACGGCGTGCGCGTCGGCGCCAAGCGCACCGACAGCGGCCGGCTGCGGGTCTGCCGCAGCTGCGGGACCGAATTCGAATAGAGCAGGAAGACGATGGCGAGACTGAAGGAAAGATACGAGAAGGAGATACTGCCGGAGCTGCAGCAGGAGCTGGGGCTCGGGAACCCGATGCAGGTGCCGCGGGTCTCCAAGGTGACCGTCAACATGGGCGTGGGCGAGGCCAAGCAGGACGCCAAGGTGCTCGACGACTCTGTGGAGGAGCTGATGGTGATTACCGGCCAGAGGCCGCGGGTCAACCGTGCACGCAAGTCGATAGCCAGCTTCAAGCTGCGCGAGGGCATGCCCGTGGGCTGTTCGGTGACCCTCCGGGGCGAGCGGATGTACGAGTTCCTCGACCGCCTGATAGCGATCGCGCTACCGCGCATCCGTGATTTCCGCGGCATCAGCCCCAAGAGTTTCGACGGCCGCGGCAACATGTCACTGGGCATCCGCGAGCAGACGATATTCCCCGAGATCGATTACGACTCGGTGACGCAGGTAAGGGGTCTTGACGTGACCATCACGACCACCGCCCAAAACGACGAAGAAGGGCGCGCCCTCATCAGGAAACTGGGGATGCCCTTCCGGGAGCGCTAGGAGATTCATGGCCAAGAAATCATTACAGGTAAAAGCCAGCCGTACACCCAAGTACCAGTCCAGGGCATACAATCGCTGCCGCCGCTGCGGCAGGCCCAGGGGCTATTTCCGCAAGTTCGGCCTCTGCCGCATCTGCCTGCGGGAACTCGCCCACCGTGGTGTCATACCCGGACTGACCAAGTCGAGCTGGTAGGAGGGCAGGAGAATGGCTGTCACAGATCCGATTGCCGACATGCTGACGCGCATCCGCAACGCCAACACGGCGCATAAGAGCAGCGTCGAGATGCCGGCGTCAAAAATCAAGATGGAGATTGCACGCCTGCTCAAGGACGAGGGCTACATCCTCGATTACGCGCTGATGCGCGGGGAGAGCTTCGACAGCATCGTCGTAGACCTCAAGTACAGCGGGGAGAAGCAGAACGTCATCTCCGGCCTCAAGCGAGTGAGCAAGCCGGGACGCAGGGTCTTCGCCCGCAAGGACAGCATCCCCAGAGTGCTGGGCGGCCTGGGGACGGCGGTGCTGTCCACCTCCAAGGGCATCATGACCGGCCGCGAAGCCGAGAAGCAGGGCATCGGCGGCGAGGTAATCTGTTTCGTCTGGTGACGGAAGATCGTCAGGAGTAGTCAAGTGTCAAGAATCGGAAAAGCGCCAATAGACATACCTGCCGGGGTCGATGTCAGGATCGACGGGCCGGACGTCAGCATCAAAGGGCCCAAGGGATCGCTTTCCAGCAGTTTCTCGCCGGAGATGGATATTTCCATGGAGGAGAACCAGATTCTCGTCCGGCGCCCTACGGACCGGGGAGAGCACCGGTCTCTGCACGGGCTGACCCGTACCCTCATCGCCAACATGGTGGAAGGGGTGACCAACGGCTTCACCCGGGAGCTGGAGATAAACGGCGTCGGTTACCGCGCGCAGCTCAAGGGCAAGGACATCGAGCTGCAGGTAGGATTGTCACACCCGGTGGTCATCTCACCGGAGAAGGACACCGAGTTCGAGGTGCCCAAGCAGACGCAGATAATCGTCCGGGGCATCGACAAGCAGGTTGTAGGGCACCTGGCCGCCAAGATCAGGTCGATCCGCCCGCCGGAGCCCTACAAGGGCAAGGGCATCAAGTATGTCGAAGAGCATATCCGCAGGAAGGTTGGTAAGAGAGCTTAACCATGGCCAAGACTGTCACTGAGATAAGGAAGCGTGAAGCGACGCGCCGCCGCCGCCGGCAGCGTGTGCGCCGCAAACTGCAGGGAACGAGCACGAAGCCCAGGCTCACCGTGTTCCGCAGCAACCGGGGCATCTATGCCCAGGTGATCGACGACCTCGAGGGCAGGACCCTCGCGGCGGCGTCCAGCCACGACGTCAAGGAGGCCGGGCTGAAGAAGCGCGATGCGGCGGAGAAGGTGGGCGAGCTGCTGGCCAGCCGCGCCCGGGAGAAGAATATCGAAGCGGTGGTGTTCGACCGCGGCAGCTATCTGTACCACGGACGTGTAAAAGCGCTTGCCGAAGGTGCGCGCAAGGGCGGTATTCAATTCTAAGGATGGATGGTTTGGAGAAAATCGACGAGACCGAGTTCCAGGACAAGCGCGAACTGCAGGAGCGCGTGGTGGCGATCAACCGCGTCGCCAAGGTGGTCAAGGGCGGACGGCGCTTCTCCTTCACTGCCCTGGTGGTCGTGGGCGATACCGTCGACCGGGTCGGCGTGGGCTACGGCAAGGCCAAGGAAGTGCCCCTGGCGATCCAGAAGGCGGTGGAAGACGCCAAGAAGAATCTTTTCTCGGTGCCCAAGTACAAGTCGACGATCACGCACACTGTGCTGGGCCGCTACGGCGCCGGCAGGGTCCTGCTGAAGCCGGCTTCCCCTGGTACGGGCATCATCGCCGGCGGCGGCGTCCGCGCCGTCCTCGAGCTGGCGGGCATCCGGGACGTACTGGCCAAGTGTCTCGGCAGCACCAATCCCATCAACATGGTACGTGCCAGCATCGCCGGCCTGGGTTCGTTGATGGACCCGGTCAAGGTGGCTGAGCTGAGGGGCAAGACGGTGGAGGAGATCCTGGGCACCGAGCAGCGGGACAAGGCCAGGGCCGAGGCGGCCGAAGCTGCCAGGGCAGCAGGCGAAAAAGCTGCGGCGGCGAAGCCGGCGATGAAGAAAGCCCCGGCTAAAAAGGCAGCCCCCAGGAAGGCCCCCGCGGCCAAAAAGGCCGCCCCCAGGAAAGCTCCGGCCGGCAAAGCAGCCCCCAGGAAGGAAGATGCCGCGGCCCCCGCGCCAGAGTCCGGGGATTCCGCACAGAAGAACACCACCAGCGAAGAGAAGGAATAGGGATCCAGGTTGGGCCAGATAAAGGTTACACAGAAACGCAGCGTCAACGGCAAGCGCGCCGACCATCGCAGGACCATCCGCGCCCTGGGACTCAGGCGGATCAACCATTCGGTCGTCCATGAGGATACGCCGGTGATCCGCGGCATGATCCACAAGGTGCAATACATGGTCGAGGTCGAGGAAGTCAAGGCGAAAGGCAAGAAGAAGTGAGCGAAGAAGAAGCGAAAACCGACGAACAGATCGGACTCCATAACCTGAAACCCACGCCGGGTTCCAGGCACGCCCGCAAGCGGGTGGGGCGGGGCCACGGCAGCGGCCACGGCAAGACCTCGGGGCGCGGCCACAAGGGTTTCAACAGCCGTTCGGGCGGCGGGGTGCGGCCCGGCTACGAGGGCGGTCAGATGCCGCTCTACATGCGGGTAGGCAAGCTGCGCGGCCCTAACAAGAAGATGAGCATGCCCATGGGGCCGTTCCGCACCGTGAACACCGCTGTGAACGTCTCCCGGCTGGCGTCGTTCGCGGCCGGCGCCGAGGTTACCCCCGAGTCGCTGGTGGAAGCCGGCATCATCAAGAACCTGAAGCATCCGGTCAAGATCCTGGGCAACGGCGAGCTGGGCGTGGCGCTCACGGTCAGGGCCCACAAGTTCAGCAAGGCCGCCGTCGAGAAGATCGAGGCGGCCGGCGGGAAAGCGGAGGTACTCTAGTTGCTGGCCTCCATGGCAAACGCCTGGAAGATCCCCGAGCTGAGGATGAAGCTCATCTTCACCGGCATGATGATCATCATCTACCGCTTCGGCGCCCATATCCCGGTGCCGGGCGTTGACATCGACGCGATCAAGAACTACATCCAGAGCGGCGGCGGCGACGTGCTTGGCTTCCTGAACCTTTTCTCCGGCGGGGCGCTGCAGAACTTCGCGGTCTTCGCGCTGGGCATCATGCCTTACATCACCGCGTCGATCATCCTGCAGCTCTTGACGATGGCCTTCCCGCAGCTCAAGGAGCTCTCCCGCGAGGGCGAGGCCGGGCAGCGGAAACTGACCCAGTACACACGCTACCTGACGGTGGCCCTGGCCCTGGCTCAGGCGGTAGGCTTCACCATGCTGTTCAAGACGCAGACCGAGGCGTTCCCGGATTTCACCATGGTGAAGTTCTACGAGATCGTCATCACGCTCACGGCGGGGACGACGCTCCTGATGTGGATAGGCGAGCTGATCACGCAGCACGGGATCGGCAACGGCATCTCGCTGCTCATCTTCGCCAGCATCGTCTCCGGCCTGGTGCCGGCGCTGTTCAACCTCGGCCAGATAGGGTTGGTGAACACTGTGATACTCGGCGTCATAGCCATAATCGTGGTGATGGCGATCGTCATGGTCCAGGAGGGCCAGCGGAGGATAACGATCCAGTACGCCAAGCGCCAGATAGGGCGCAAGATGACCACCGGCGGCAGCACTTACCTGCCGCTCAATATCAACATGGCGGGCGTCATCCCGGTCATCTTCGCCTCGTCGATACTGATGTTCCCGCCCACGATAGCGAATTTTCTGCCTTACGACTGGGCCCAGAGCCTGGCGGAGTTCCTCGGCCCCCAGGGGATACCGTTCCTGGTGCTCTACGTGGTCTTCATCATAGGCTTCACCTATTTTTACACAGCGGTGCAGTTCGACCCCATGGAGCGGGCGAACGACCTGAAGAAGTACGGCGGTTTCATCCCCGGGATCCGTCCCGGGCGGCCGACGGCCCAGTACCTCGATCGGGTGCTGACGCGGCTGACTCTGCCGGGAGCGGTCTTCCTGGCGGCCATCGCCGTCATGCCCAACATCCTCATCATGGTGATGGATATCAACTTCTTCTTCGGTGGCACGTCGATACTGATCGTCGTCGGTGTGGCGCTGCAGACGATGAAGCAGATGGAATCGCAGCTTTTGATGCGGCATTACGAGGGGTTCCTCAAGTAGGGACCGACAAGGCAGGATCGAGGCTGCTGGCAAGTGAGAAGAGGCGGTTAATTCCGGTGCCGGGACTTGCGGAACAACGGAGGGCGGCTTGATCATTCGCAAGACGCCGGACCAGATAGAGAAGATCGCGCGGGCTGGCGACATCGTCGCAGGGTGCCTGGAGATGATGAAGGAGATGTGCCGGCCGGGAGTGACGACGGCCGGGCTGGACGAGGCGGCGGAGAAGTACATCCGCGATGCCGGCGGGATCCCCACCTTCAAGGGGTACCGGGGATTTCCGGCGTCGATCTGCTCCTCGCCCAACAGTATGGTGGTCCACGGTATCCCGGGGGATTACCAGCTGGCGGAAGGGGATATCATCAGCCTCGACGTGGGAGTGACGCTCAGAGGCTGGGTGGCAGATGCGGCCATCACCGTCCCGGTAGGGGTGGTGGACAAGCTGAAGCTGCGGCTGCTGGAGGTGACGGCGGAGTCGCTGATGCGGGGCATCGCCCGGTTCCGGGAAGGGAACCATCTGGGCGACATCTCGTCGGCGATCCAGCAGCACGTCGAGGAGAACGGTTTCTCCGTAGTGAGGACGCTGGTGGGTCACGGCATCGGCAAGGCGATGCACGAGGAGCCCCAGATACCGAACTACGGCACGGCAGGCCAGGGGCCCGAACTCAAGGCGGGCATGGTCTTCGCCATCGAGCCGATGGTGAACGCTGGTGGCCACCGGGTCGTGGTCGGGCCGGACAGGTGGGTGATATCCACCGCCGACCTGAGCATGTCGGCCCACTTCGAGCATACGGTGGCATTGACGGACAAGGGTCCACGCATCCTGACCGCGGGGACCAGGACGGACGGAGAAAAACTGGAGTTTGCGTCCATGCTGTGGTAACATTAGCGGTTGGCCGTGAACGGAGGCGCATGACTGAAAAAGAAGAAGCCATAGAGCTGGAAGGCGAGGTCGTCGAAGCCCTGCCGAACACCATGTTCAAGGTGGAGCTGGACAACGGTCACGAGGTCCTGGCGCATATCTCGGGAAAGATGAGGATGCATTACATCCGTATCCTCCCCGGTGACAGGGTCAAAGTCGAGCTCTCTCCCTATGATCTGACCAGGGGGAGAATAACTTACAGGTTTAAATAGATATGAAAGTAAGATCATCAGTAAAACCGATGTGTGAGAGATGCAAGCTGATCCGGCGGCGCGGCAAGCTGCTGGTCATCTGCACCAATCCCAGGCACAAGCAGCGCCAGGGATAGAGACGCCGTGCCCGCGGGACGGGACCGGCTGGATTAGTTGGAGGTAAAGAGCGTTGGCGAGAATCGCAGGAGTAAACATACCCCGGGAGAAACGGGTCGAGATAGGCCTCACCTATATCTACGGCGTGGGCCGCTCTACCTCGGGCAAGATTCTTGACGAGCTCGGGATCAGCCGGGACACTTACGTGCGGGACCTCACCGACGACGAGGTGACGATGCTGCGCGAGTTCCTCGATCGCAACATGGTGGTCGAGGGCGACCTGCGCCGTGAGCGTACCCAGAATATCAAGCGGCTGATGGAGATCGGCTGCTACCGGGGCATCCGGCACCGCCGGGGCCTGCCGGTGCGGGGGCAGAGGACCAAGACAAACGCCCGCCAGCGTAAGGGCCCCAAGCGGACCGTGGGCGTAAGACGCAAGGGAAGCTAAGCTAAAGGACCAGAGGACCGGGAGATAAAATGGCAGCTCCGAAAGGCAAGACGCGCGCGCGCCGCAAGGTGAAGAAGAACATACCTGTCGGCCAGGCGCACATAAAGACTTCGTTCAACAACACAATCGTCGCGCTCACCGACAAGGAGGGCAACGTGATCGCCTGGGAGAGCGCCGGCTCCGCCGGGTTCAAGGGTTCGCGCAAGAGCACGCCCTACGCCGCCCAGATAACAGCGGATGCCTGCGCCCGCAAGGGCATGGAGCACGGCCTCAAGAAGGTCGACGCCTTCGTCAAGGGTCCGGGTTCGGGTCGGGAGACTGCGATCCGCTCGCTGCAGGCGGCCGGCATCGAAGTGATGAGTGTCAAGGATGTGACGCCGGTGCCGCACAACGGTTGCCGGCAGCGCAAGAGAAGAAGAGTATAGGTGATCTGATTTGGCCAGAGATACTTCACCAGCATGCAAGCAGTGCCGCCGCGAGGGCCTGAAGCTCTACCTTAAAGGGGAGCGCTGCCTCACGGACCGTTGCGCCATCGACCGCCGTTCCTACGGCCCCGGTGAGCACGGACGCCGGCGGATGAAGCAGACCGAGTACCTTGTCCAGCTCAGGGAGAAGCAGAAGGCAAGGCGCTATTACGGCCTGCTGGAAAAGCAGTTCCGCAACTATTACGAGAAGGCCAACCGCCAGACCGGCATCACGGGCGAGAACCTGCTGAGGCTCCTGGAGACACGGCTGGACAACGTGGTCTACCGCCTTGGTTTCGCCGTTTCACGGCGCCAGTCACGGCAGCTCATCCGCCACGGCCACTTCACGGTCAACGGCCGGAGGGTTAACATCCCGTCCTACAGGGTAAGACCTGACGATGTGGTGGCGGCTTCGCCGTCCTCGACGGCGCGCGCCATCATCAGCGAGGCGACCGACCTGACGGCGACCGTATCGCCATGGCTGCAGGCAGACCACGACAACCTGACCGGAACGATCCTGAAGTACCCCGAGCGGGAAGAGATCGATGTGCCGGTACAGGAACAGCTGATTGTGGAGTTGTATTCCAAGTAGGCCCCGCGGGACGTGACGCCGCGCGGGTCTGGTTTTGAAAGAGTATTAAATTCACGAGTATGGAGGACGAATTGCTCACTTTTCAGGTCCCCAAGATCACCCACGAGCAAGTCAAGGACAACAAGGGCGTTTTTGTGGTGGAGCCGCTCGACCGCGGCTTCGGCAACACCTTCGGCAACTCGCTGAGGCGGGTGCTGCTGTCGTCGCTGGAGGGAGCGGCCATCAGCCTCGTCAACATCGAGGGGGTAGCCCACGAGTTCTCGACCATTCCGGGCGTCAAGGAGGACGTCACCGATATCGTCCTCAACCTCAAGAAGGTCGTCTGTGTCCTCCAGGGCGAAGAGGTCGATGAGGTCGAGGTGACCCTCAAGAAGTCGGGCCCTGGTGAAGCCACCGCGGCCGATATCGATGTCCCGGCAGGGCTTGAGATCATCAACCCGGAGCAGCACATCGCCAGTCTGGGCAAGAAGGCCAAGCTGGAGATGACGCTGACCGTCCGCAAGGGCAGGGGCTTCGCTTCCGCGGAGTCCAACAAGGCGGCCGGCGCGCCGATCGGGGTCATCCCCATCGATTCGAACTTCTCGCCGGTAGAGCGCGTCTCGTACTCCGTCGACCGGGCCCGCGTCGGCCAGCGGACCGATTTCGACAAGCTGACCATGGAGATAACCACCAACGGCAGCATGTCCGCCGGGGACGCCCTGCGTGAGGCAGCCCGCATCCTGATATCGTCGCTGCAGATATTCACCGGCGCCCACGAGGAAGGCGGCTTGTCTGACTTCGAGGCGGAAGAGGTCGTAGAAGAGGAAGTCGAGAGCAAGGGCACCGAGGAAGACATCCTCATCGAGGAGCTCGAGATCGGCGTCCGTTCCTATAACTGCCTCAAGCGTGAGGGCATCCAGACTGTCGGTGACCTGATCAACCGCAGCGAGGCGGAGCTGATGAACATCCCCAACTTCGGCAAGAAGAGCATCGAAGAGGTCAAGGAGAACCTGGACAAGCTGGGCCTGGCCCTGAAAGGATCTGAGAGTTAACCATGAGGCACGCGAGACAAGGCAGAAAACTGGGCGTTGATGCGTCCCACCGCAAGGCGATGCTGGGCAACCTGGTCTGCTCGCTCATCGAGCACGGGCGTATTAAGACCACCGTCAGCAAGGCCAAGGAAGCACGGCCCCTGGCGGAAAAGATGATCACTCTTGCCAAGAAGGGCGATCTGGCGTCGCGCCGCCAGGCGCTGGCGCGCCTGCGCAGCAAGGACGCCGTCCATGTCCTCTTCACCGATGTCGCGCCGAAGTTCGCCGACCGTCCGGGTGGCTACACCCGGATAACGCGCATCGGTCCCCGCAATGGTGACGCCGCCGAGATGGCGTTCCTGGAACTGGTCGAGTAACTACCCCCGGTGATAGCGGGCAGGTACCAGCCTGCCTCTCAATCCGGCCAGGCCTGCGCAGGCGGGGGCGTAGCTGGCCCTCCAGGCGACCCTGCTGAAACAGTATTCGCCGATGATGCGCTGGCTGATCAGAACTTAGCGACTTTCTGCTGATCACTGTTCAGCCCCGGCATGGCCCATCAGCCGTCAGTTCATCATCGTCAGCATTGCCGATGATCACCCGAATTCCGTAGGCCCAGGGCCGGGAAAGGCAGTTTCGGTGCTGACATCTCTCACTCTCCCCGCGCGAACTTCTCAGTCAGACAGACTATTGGTCGGAGACCCCGTAGATGCAGCTGGAGAAATCACCGCTGCCAGCCCGGCCGGCATCCGCTAGAATATTGCTGTCCACTCCAGCCACAGGGAATGATCCGTTGTCCGAACCCATGATCATCTTCGAGGATTGTTCATACCGCTATCCTCATGCCGGGGCGCTCAGGCCTGCGCTGGACAAGGTCGACCTTGCCATCGGGACCGGTGAGCTCGTTGCCGTCGTCGGCGCTAACGGCTCGGGCAAGTCGACCCTTGCGCGCATGGCGAACGGCCTGCTGCTGCCGGATGGCGGTTCCGTCCGGGTCAAGGGGATGAGCACGGCCGAGCCGGGGAACCTGGATGCCATCCGCGAAACGGTCGGCATGGTCTTCCAGAACCCCGAGAGCCAGATCGTCGCCAACAGCGTCGAGGACGACATCGCTTTCGGCCTTGAGAACATCGGCTTGCCGGTCGCCGAGATCGAGGAACGCATCGAGGAGGCGCTGGGCGTGTTCGGCCTTGAGGAACTGCGGGGCCGGGAGCCCCACTGGCTCTCCGGCGGGCAGAAACAGCGCACCGTGCTGGCGGGCGTCATGGCCCTGCAGCCCGGGTTGCTCGTACTCGACGAGCCTACTTCGATGCTCGACCCGCGCTCGCAGCGCGAGTTTATCGATTACATCGACAGCCTTCGACGTGACGGGACGGCCATCATCTACATCACCCACATCATGCGGGAGGCCGCCACGGCCGACCGCGTGGTCGTGCTCAGCGAAGGCCGCGTAGTCGCGGATGCCGGCCCCCGTGAGGTCTTCAGCGATGAGGGCCTGCTGCGCTCGGCCGGCCTCGACGCCCCGCTGCCTGTACGCCTCAGCCGTGCCCTTGATGCCCCTGTGGCTCTCACCCTGGAAGAACTGGTGGGCTAGGCATGCGCATCGAGCTGGAAAATGCCGGGTTCGTCTACCAGCAGGGGACCGCCTTCGAAGTGCCCGCGGTCAACGGTGTGAGCCTGGTAGTCGGACCGGGAGAGCGGGTGGGCATAGCCGGGCCCGTGGGGTCGGGAAAGTCATCGCTCCTGGCGCTCATGAGCGGCATCGTACCGCCTGACAGCGGCAGGTTGCTGGTGGATGGCAGGCCGGTGGCCGGTGGCACGCGGATCGAGCGGGGCAGCATCGGCATCGCCTTCCAGTCGCCGGAAAACAGCCTGTTCGAGAAGACTGTATATGACGACGTGGCTTTTGCTCCCCGCAACCTGGGCGTGGGCAGGGACGAGGAGCGCCGGCGCGTGATGGCGGCGCTGGCGGCCGTCGGGCTCGACCGGGACCAGTTCGGCCCGCGCAACCCTTTCTCGCTCAGTTCCGGCGAGCAGCGGCGGGTGGCGCTCGCCGGCGTCCTGGCGCTTGAGCCCCGGCTGCTGCTGCTGGACGAGCCCACCGCCTTCCTCGATCCCGCGACACGGGCGGACATAATCGGCCGGCTGGTTGAACTCAATCGTGCGCATGGCATGGCCATGGTCATCGTCGGGCATGACATGGACGAGCTTGCTGTCTTCGCCGAGCGCCTGGTGATCATGGATAGCGGCCGCGTTGTCGCGGACAGCCCCGCCCGCAAGCTGCTCACCGACGTGACGCTGCTGGAGCGCCATGGCCTTGAGCCCCCGGGGACGGTACAGCTCAGCCGAATGATCACGCAGAAAACAGGCCAGCATGTCGAACCGGCGCTGACCGAGGCCGAGGCGCTCATGCAGCTGAAAAAGCTGCGGGAACAGGGCGGGTCGAGATGAAGCTGGCTGGAGCCGTCATCGGCCAGTATTTCCCCGGCGCCTCGGTAGTGCATCTTCTCGACCCGCGCATGAAGATCCTGGCCGCTTTCGCTTATGCCGTCGCGCTCTTTCTTGTCGGCGGCTACCCCGGCCTGATACTGATGGCCGCTGCTCTGGCGGCAGCCGTGGCCGTGGCGCGCATACCGGCAAGGTGGCTACTGCGGGCGATCAAGCCCATCGTCTTCCTGGCAGGCTTTACCTTCATCTTCCAGCTATTCCTCCGCGGCGGCGAGGTGCTGGCCAGCATCGGACCCCTGGACGTCTACGAGGAAGGCGTCCGCCATGGCGCCTTTCTGGCGGCACGGCTGGTGCTGCTGGTCCTGTCCAGCGCCGTCCTCACCTTCACGACCGCGCCGGTCCTGCTGACGGACGGGTTCAGCCGGCTGCTGTCGCCGCTGGGAAAGCTGCGCCTGCCCGCCTACGAGCTCTCCCTGATGATGTCGATCGCCCTGAGGTTCATCCCCACGCTGCTGATGGAGCTCGACCGCATCATCAAGGCCCAGAAGGCTCGCGGAGCTGAACCGGGGCGCGGGGGCCTGGTCCGGCGGGCCCGCAGCGTGCTGCCGGTGATGGTGCCGCTGTTCGTGCTCAGCTTCCGGCACGCCGACGAGCTGGCGCTGGCGATGGAGTCACGCTGTTACCGAGGAGGCAGGGGGAGGACCGTGCGGCGCAGGCTCAAGCTGCGCGCGCGGGATGCCGTATTCATGGTCATCGTGGCGGTGACGATCGCGGCTGCACTCCTGGTATGATCAGGGGCGCAACACCAGGAGGGATTTCGGGATAGTCTCATGACGGCAGACAGGCAGCGCAACATAAGGCTGGACATACAGTATGACGGGACCGGCTATTCAGGCTGGGCCAAGCAGCCCGGCCTGCCCACCATCGAGGGCGCGCTGGAAGGGGTGCTGGGGCGGATCCTGCAACAGGATGTGAGGCTGACCGTAGCCGGCCGCACCGATGCCGGCGTCCATGCGCGGGGCCAGGTGGTCAACTTCCTGACGGAGAAGGACGTCGATCCCGGCAAGCTGGCCTGGTCGGCTAACGGGATGCTGCCGGACAGCATCTCCATCAGCGGCTGCAAAGAGGTTTCGGCAACTTTCGACGCCCGCCGCAGCGCGCTCTCCCGTACCTACTCGTACATGGTGCTCAACCGCGGATATAATTCTCCCTTCCGCTCGCGATTCGTCTGGCACTATCCCGGCCGGGTAGACATGGTCCTGCTGCGCGAAGCAGCGTCGCTCATTTCCGGGGAACATGACTTCACGGCCTTCACCCCCACCGAGTCCGAACACAGTTACTTCAGGCGGGAGATTCTCCGCTCCGGCTGGCAGCGGGACGGCGACATGCTCATCTACTGGGTCCAGGCCAGTGGTTTCATGCGCAACATGGTGCGCGCTCTGGTGGGGACCATGATGGAGGTGGGTAGGGGTTTCCGCACCATGGACAGCCTGGAGCGGCTGCTGGAGGGAGCGGAACGCTCCGAGGCCGGTGAGACGGCGCCGCCCCATGGCCTCTGCCTGGAGCGTGTCGAGTATTAGATCATCTCCCACGACTTTTCCGTCCGGCCGGGATGCTATATTGGTCTTCCGCCGCGTCGCGGCCCCGGGCCTTACCATGGGGGCGGACCTGTGCCCGGCGCGGGCCGGCGGGCAGACCTGCAACAAGGACGGGAGTGGACTGTTTTGAATACTGGAGATTGGCTGTTCCTGATATTGACGGGCCTGTGTACCGTGCCGCTGCAGGCAGGCGTCTTGTACTTGCTGATACGGACCTTCAGGCAGGCTCCCGCCGCCGGGGTCGCGCAGCCGGGGCTGTCCCTGTGCAGCTTCCCCTTGGAGGGGGACCCCGCCGTCAGGAGCGTGGAGCTGCCTGCGTCGCTACCTTCGACAGGCCCAGACCGACGAGGTCGAGCAGCCTGAGCCAGGCATAACAGAGGCCACCGCCGGGACCGCGCCGGCGGCCGCCGGCTGGGACCGAGTCGCGCCAGTCCGGCAGGAAGACGCGTTCATCGAATTGCCTGACGGTATCCCTGTCGGTGATGACCACGACGAGCTCCTGCAGCGACCGGTAGCTGACGTAGTCGAAATTGGACGAGCCTGCAATCAGTTTCCGGCCGTCAATCAGCATCGCCTTCAAGTGGGTCATCCGCCCTTCAAGCAGTCGCAGGTCGATGCCCGACCGGCGGGCTTCCCAGAGGTTATAGCGTTGCAGCAGCGGCTTGTTGTTCCTCTCGGGAAGGATCAGCCGCACCTTTACGCCCCGCCTCACCGCTTCCCTCAGCTTCTGGTAGAAAGGGAAGGACAGGTAGGGCGACTCGATAATGATGGAGTCGACGGCCTCCTCCATGAGGCTGAAGATCGCTTCGTAGGACTCCTCGTTGCAGCGCCCGTCCAGCTGGTGGAAGTCGAACCCGGGAAACGAGCGGAGGTTCTTCTGGTCGATGCCGGCCCAGGTGGAGATAAAATCCTCCTCCAGGTAGCGCGCTATGCCTTCTTCCTCCATGCGCAGCATCATGTCGTGCCAGGCGAAGTTATGGTCGCTGAAGTTGATGCCGCCGATGTAGGCCACGCGCCCGTCGATTACAACCAGCTTCTTGTGGTTGCGCGCCAGCAAACCCGTATACATGGGGCCGAGGGGGTTGGTCATCCTCACCTGGATGCCCTCATCGCGCAGCTGATCGAAGAGCGCCCGCGTCTCCCGGGATTCCCGCCGGAGGGCGCGGTTAAGCAAGCCAGGGGGGGTCAGGAGGCAGCTGTCGCTCATGACGACGCGGATGTATTCGTCCACCAGCACCCTTATGTCGCGGGCAGGCGAGCGTCGCAGCTCTTCGCAGATGCGAAGGCCGGCGCTGTCGGCCTCGAAGGTCATGGCTTGCAGGTAGACGCTCTCTGTCGCGCCCCGCACGTCACCGCTCAGGCGGTCCAGGAACTCGGATGAATCGACCAGGACCTCGGTCTTCACAGGAACAGCTCCTTGAACAACTGCGGGAAGAACATCACCGCGCCGAATCGCAGCAGGCGCCCCGAGAAGCCGGTGAGCAGGAAGTAGTTGAAGCGCAGGCGCATGGCGCCGGCCGCGAAGGTGCTCAGGTAGAAAGGCGGGAACCCTGAGAAGGCGCTGACGAACATGAAGGTGCCGATGCCTGATTCCCAGCGCTCCATGCGCTCCTCCATGCGCGCGATGCCCTGCTCAAGCTTCTTGACCGGCAGACGGATGACTCCTTTGCCGGTGAGGTAGATGAGCGATTTGGCGCTCATCTGGCCGAAAGTCGCCAGCAACAGCACCGGCAGGAACATCGTCTTGGGTATCATGGCCGCCACCACCAGCAGGTAGAGCTCGGCATTCACGACGGGCACGAAGCCGCTGATGAAGCAAACAACGACCGTGCCGGTCAGGACGCCGAACTGGGCAACCAGGTTTTGAAATCCGCTTTCGTCCACGATAATCCCCTCAGCCCTCCCGTCTCTGGAAGGATTCTAATGGATATGAAGGGATACATCAAAAGCAAAGGCGGCTGGCTTCGCGGCTGCGCGGCGTTCCCGTGTCAGGAATAGCTGTTGCGCTCGATGGCCGGATCGATGTAATACTCGGTCACCATGTCCGACATGGTCATGGGACCGAACATCGACCAGTCCACCTCGGGCAGCTTTCCCCGGTCGAGCTTTACCCTCATGGCAACATCCTCACCTGCCGCGCCCTGCTGCGCGCCGTACATCGTGATAGTGACTGAATCCACTTCCGGGATGTTGAAAAGGCTGCTGAACACGTGCTGGGAGTAGGACGCCATTACGCCGGCGACCGACGCATCCTGCAGCCACGCCGGGCGGTCGATGCCCACCGCTACTGTCTTGCGGCCGTCTTCCTCGTTGATGGCGGCCTCGCGCACCACCATCGAATTCCCCTGCTGAAACTCGGCGATCTCCCGCACGTACTCCTCTGAGAGCGCTGGCTGGCTGGCAGTCGTGGCCATGGGGCTGACCCTGACTGATTCCTCGCCGCAGCCGGCTGTGCCGGTCACGATCACAGCAGCCGCCAGGGCCGGAAGCATGAATCGCAGCAGCCTGCCGGCTCTGCGTGTGTACCGGCCGCGGCCGGCGGGATCGAGCATCGATAAATGGAATAAGGACATAGGTTGCGTTTGAGAAAGAGTCGGAGGCATTACCTAGTACCGGCACACGTTTGATCTGCGATGGCCGGTTCTGGACTTTGGACAAATTGATTATAGCACAACCGGTCCTGCCACCAAGACTATCAGGAATGAACCACCGGGCAACCCGGATGAGGCCGTCCTGACCGGGAGCGGGGAGGCGGGAGAGCCGGCGGCGCTCAATATCGCCGTCGCCGGTGCTGGCTGGATGGACCGGACGACAGGCCATGGCAGAGGGCTGTGGCAAAACCTACAGGCGCCGTGGCATAAAACCCGCTCATGCAACCGTATATTGACCAATGGATAAATAGTGATATCCGGGCAACCCCGCAGCCGGTAGCGGGAAGGCGATTTATCATCACGAAAGCGTATCGGTGGCTGCCGGCGCCATATGGCACGGCGCCGGCTGGCCGAGTCTTTGTAAAGAAAGCGTCACATCTGCCTGACGGGCCCCCCGGCGGGCGCACATTGGCACGGAGCTTGCTATCAAACCCGGTATAAGCGTGTGTCATTCCTTCTCTTCACATGGTCTGGGTAAGGAAGTCGCTTATTTTTAGGCTCCGGCTGGTCACCGGAGCCACTTAACGGGAATCCGGTACCGGCAAAGGCAACTGATACCGGTTGACATAAAGCAGGGAACAGGAAGCACTGACTCGACTGGGGATAGGGATGGGGAAGAAGGGTGAAACCGGGTACATGACCAACGGGCTAGCTATCCGGCCGGCCGGCTAACGCATGGAGCGGAAGCCGCGGCGGGGTAGCTCACTGCAGCTCTCTGCCGTCGGCCCGAACCCGACCGAAGAATCACCTCTCTCACATCATCTTTCCATCAGAGCCTGTGGCATTCCTGCCCCTTGAAGCGTAACGCGAAGGAGGTGGTGGGCTGGCACGAAATGATTTTGGGCTTTGGACCAATGTGAACCAACAGTAAAGTAAGGAGTGAAGATGAAGGAAGAGTTGGAGAACAGTATTGTCACACAAGCGGAACCGACCGATGCGGGCATGTCCAGGCGCAAGTTCCTCAGGAGGGGAGCTCTCACCGTCGGCGCTGCCGGCGTGGCAGCTTCCGGCAGCCTGGGACTCCTGGCAAACGTGGCCGCCGCCCAGACCTGTGGGACCCTGCCGGGCACCGTCAAGCATCCCCGGGGTACCTGGGGCTACCCGACCGGCGGGCTCGACCCGGCGGTATGCGCCGAGCGCGCGTACCACGGCTGGTGGCAGCACTTCTGCTGCTGGGCCGTCATGGACGGCGTCATCGGCACGCTCCAGGAGGAGCTGGGCACCCCGTACACCAACCTCGACCTGATGGCGTTCAAGTTCGGCGCCGGCGGCATCAACGGCTGGGGCACCGTCTGTGGCACGCCTCTGGCCGCGGCCCTGGCTGTCAACATCATCGCTGGTGTTGAGGGCGGGATCGACAAGGGCAGCCAGATGTCCAACGATCTCATGGCGTATTACGCCGCTTCGTCGATGCCGGTGTACACGCCGGTCTCGTCGGATTATGCCGCTAAGGGTGGCACCGCGCCCGCTTACATGGACGGCGGGACGATTCCCACCTCCACGGCCGACTCGCCGCTCTGTCACGTGTCGGTGAGCAAGTGGCTGCAGGCTGCGAACGCTGCGGCTGCCACTGATCCGGCCGCGAACCCCGGCTACACGATCGTCGCTGCCAAGGTGGAGCGCAAGGAGCGCTGCGCCCGTCTGGCCGGCACCATGGCCTACAAGACGGTAGAGCTGCTCAACGCCTGGAAGGCCGGCACCTACACGCCGGGCGCCTGGGGCGGCCCGGGCTCGGCCCCGAACGGCGCGCCTGTACAGAACAACTGCACCGACTGTCACGGTGTCTGACAACAAACCCAGGATAATCTTCACTAAAGATGAGGAGGAGTAGGAAATGAAGATAGCTAAAAGACTGGGTCTTGTTGCCGTGGCAGGCGGCTTGCTGGCCCTGGCGGTAGCGCTGGGGCTGGGAGGCGTAGGTACAGCCAGCACGCCACCGGACCCGGTATCATGTTACTGTACGAAGCCGGCCCTGAGCCTTTCCCAGAACAACGTCTACTGGGAGAGCTACGCGGCTTACACGGACAGGATCCTGTCGGTGGACTTCGAGGTCACCAACGACTCGACCAATATCGCCAACGCACACGACATGCATGTGATCGGCACGGTCAATACCAACGGTGTCGTCTCCACTGACATGGGGCGCAACATCAACGTGGTGACAGCCGGGGAATGCGAGCTGTTCACCATGAAGTACAATGTCCCATCAGGCGTGAGCAGCTTCCGGTCTGAGGTGCATGCCGAGACGCAAGACCAGTGCGGCAACTCCTACAGCTACGGCGGGCCGATGCCCTGAGCCCAGGCTCGAGGCTGAAGGCAATGACATCGACTCAACCGCATGGAGCGAAAGGAGAGATAATGGTCACTGGCAAGAGCGATCATCGCGAGCCATACGCGAAGCCGGGACTCGTGAAGCACGATAACCTGAAGGAGGTCACTTTCGAGTGCCCCGACTGGCAGTGCAGCGTGACCGTCCCCGGTCCGCCGGCGTAGAAAAGACGCACGAGCGTCGATTACGGGAGCGGCCCACCGCGGGCCGCTCCCTTGATAAATACCCGCTATTGTCTTGTGAAGAAAAGCTTCACAAAGAGGGGTCGTAAACACGAAGCAAGGAGAAAGCAGTCATGCCAATGATCGGCTGGCAGGAGATGATCATCATCCTGGTCATCATCATGGTCATCCTCGGCCCTAAAAAGCTCCCCGAGGTCGGGAAGTCACTGGGCAAGGGGATCCGGGAGTTCAGGAAATCGACCGGCGAGATCAAGGAGCAGGTCACGGGTGTTGAGAAAGGGCCGGCGGAGACGCCCAGGGCTGACGCCGGCTAGGGGGCGCAACACTACTTTATACCGCAAGCGACTTCTGATAGCCTGACATCGCCCATGTGTTGCCAACGGGTCCAAAGGGAGGGCCTGTGGACAGAGTCCGTGTCGTCAGGCAGGTCGTTCTACCGCTGATAGTGCTGTTGTCGGCGGCGCTGGCGCAGCCTTCCTGTGGCGGCGCAGATGACGCCGGCAGGCAGACCCCCGCAGCGGCTACGGTTGACCGCGACAGAGAGGGGGATGCCGGCGCGAGCCCCCGGGCGACGGCAGCAGGCGATACCGAACCCCCGCCGGAGCCCGTCAGGCTGGTCTTCATCCATCATTCTGTGGGGGAGCAGTGGCTTGCCGATGACGGTGGGCAACTGGGCCTGACCCTGATGGACAACAATTACTTCGTCAGCGACACCAATTACGGCTGGTGTCCGGACGGATGTGAAGAAGCCATAGGCGACACCACGGACATCGGCCACTGGTATGACTGGTTCGTCGGTCCCGGCAGTGGTGCTTACCTCGCGGGCCTTTACGGCGAGGACGGCCAGAACTCGGAATATTCGCGTCTGGACCAGGCGCCGGAGGGCGAGAACGAGATAATCATGTTCAAGTCCTGCTACCCCAACTCGGGTCTGGGGCGGCAACGCCGATGATCCGCCGGCGGAGGGTGACAACCCCTTGCGGGGCGAAGCGGCGAACTCCGGGGACCATACCGTGGCCAACGCCAAGGGCATCTACAACGAGCTGCTGGGCTACTTCGCCACCCGCCAGGACAAGCTCTTTGTCATCATCACCGCGCCACCGCTCGCCGAGGGCGAGACTGACGCCGCGGCGGCGGCCAACGCCCGCGCCTTCAACCGCTGGCTGGTTGAGGATTGGCTGAGCGAATATCCCCACGACAACGTCGCCGTCTTCGACTTCTATAACGTGCTGACATCCAGCGGGGGGGACCCCGAGACCAGCGACCTCGGCTCGGAGTCAGGCAACCACCACCGCTACCGCGACGGCCAGATCGAATACGTCACGGACCAGGGAGATGATCACGCAGCATACGCCTGGGAGGGCGACAGCCACCCGACGGCAGCCGGCGGCCGCAAAGCGAGCGCCGAGTTCATCGACATCCTCAACCTGGCGTACGCGAGGTGGCGTTCATCATAAGGGCCGAAGACCTTCCCCCGGGACCCGTCAGCAGACCACGCAGGGCTGGACGATGTCGATGGATTTGCCCCAGTCCGAATAGGTAAGCTGCTGCTCCGAGCCGGTGCCGGTGAGCGGGTTCGACGTGCTGATGCTCTGCTTGTAGACCAGCAGGTCGTCCACCCCGATCCACACCGTCGCCGTGACGTTGTTGGAGCGTGAGGCCTGCAGCAGGGAGATGATGCGGGGGTCGCTGTAGAACTTCATCGATTCCGTGGCCAGGAGGTCGGCGTCTATGTCTACCTGGATCTGGTAGGTCTCGATGCCGCTGGGCAGCGTCGTCCGGCCCAGGCTGCGGGAGCTGCGGGCGAAGTCGATGTAGTTCCAGACGTTGCGCGGGTTGGGAGGGAGTACGCCGCGGTCGTCCTGACGCCAGACGTTGCCGGTCTCGATGGAGCGGATGTAAACCGTCTCGCCGATAGAGATGAGGTCGATGACCTCGGGCTCCTCGGTCAGGTACACGTTGCTGCTGACGCTGACGCGATCGGGGAAGACCATGTCACCCTCTCCCTGGGCGATCACCAGCTGCTCCTCGCCGAAGGAGTTGCTGGTATAGATGAAGTGGACACCCAGGCCGGCGTCGGCGACCCGCTTCATCGTGGCGCTCGAATCCTGGAGCAGCCGCGCGGTGTCGGCAGTGTTGTTGCTGTAGGTTCCCGCGTCGGGGATGGTCACGGTCGTAGCGCCGGTCGTGACGGCGCCATCTTCGCCGCAGCCCGCCGCCAGCAGGGCGGCAAGCAGCCCAGGCAGGATGAGGATCAGCAGTCTTCTTGTCACCAGGCCCCTATCGCTTTTTTAGACGTTCCCGGGGATTCTATCATGGCCCGGGCCCGGACACCCGGCGCGGACCCGGCCGTGGGTGTCGCTATTTCACTGCCTCGATGTCGGCGCTCACAACGGGCGGATCGTCGAGCCAGCCGGCTCCGGTCCTGTCGACGGCGGCGCGGAAGAGCGGGTCGTCGGCGGCCTGCTCGATGAGGCTGGTGATATCCTTGCTCGTGATGCTTATGTCCTTCAACCCGGCGGCTTCCATGCAGGCCAGGTACTCATCCATCATGACCGCGCCGCTGATGCAACCGGACCAGGCTTCGATATCCTCCCTGAGCTCCTCGGGCAGCTCCCTGACCAGGACCATGTCGGAGACGGCCAGGCGGCCGCCGGGCTTCAGCACGCGGGCGATCTCGCCAAAGACCGCCTCTTTGGCGGGAGAGAGGTTGATGACGCAGTTGCTTATCACCACGTCCACCGACGCGTCTTCGACGGGCAGTCGTTCGATCTCTCCGAGCCTGAATTCGACGTTCTCCACGCCGCTCGCGGCAGCGTTCTCTCTTGCTCTGGCGATCATCTCCGGGGTCATGTCGACGCCGATGACCCGGCCGGCGGGTCCCACCTGCCGGGCTGCGAGGAAGCAATCGAAACCGGCACCTGAGCCCAGGTCGAGGACGGTCTCGCCCTCCTTGAGGCCGGCAATGGCGGTCGGGTTGCCGCAGCCGAGTCCCAGGTTGGCCCCGGCCGGGGCGGCCGCCATCTCCGCGGCTGAATAGCCGATGGCGCCCGATATGCTGCCGGCGTCGCAGGCAGAGTCGCCCCCGCAGCAACCACCGCCAGCGCGGCCGGCCCGCGCTACGGAGCCGTAGGCCTGTCTTACCATGTCACGCAGCAGGTCAGAGTTCTTCTTCATGGCACACCTCACTTAGATATATCTACATGTATACATATTTTTACGAAAAAAAACTGGCGCCGCTCCTGCGGATTCAGTCCTCCTCGGGGCCGAAATGGGAAAGGTAATCGCCGCAGCATTCGCTCAGCCAGTTGCGGTTGAGCGAGTAATAGACGTACTGGCCCTCGCGCCGGTCGTTGACCAGGCCGGCGTTCTTCAGTACGCCCAGGTGGTGCGACATGGTAGGTTGCGAGAGGCCGAAGCGCTCCACCAGCTGCCCGACGCTCATCTCGCCGTCCTCTTCAAGGGCCAGCAGCATCTTCTGCCGGTTCTCGTCCGACAGTGCCTTGAACACCGCGACCAGGGACTTGAAATCGCAGCAAGACTGGGCTTCTTTTTCGGCAGGATCTGCTTCCATGGCTCTTCTTTCCGGGCTTGTCTGATGCTTAAAGTATATTCTACATATTTACATATGTCAATATATAGAACTGGCACCGGCTGTCGACCTGACTGTGGCAGCCCAGGCCCTGGCTCAGCTGTCGAAGAGCTTGAAGAACATCCGGTCATCCGGTGATTTCTTCGCCTGGTACATCAGCAGGTCTGCCCCCCTGAGCATCTCGTCCACTGACTGCGGGGGAGAGGTGAACGTCGCCACGCCGAAGCTGAAGCCGGCCGGCCAGCCGCGGTCCTGGATCCTCTCCGTCAGGTGCCGGTTCAGGCGCTCCACGATGACGCGGGCCTGCTCCTGGGAGGTATCCACGAGCAGCAGGGCGAACTCATCACCCCCCAAGCGGGCCAGCACATCAGTGGAGCGCAGCTGCCCCGCCGTCTCCTGGGCCACGAAGCGGAGCAGTTCGTCCCCCTGGCTGTGCCCCAGCGTGTCGTTGACCCGCTTGAAGTTATCGATATCCATGTAGACGGATGTCAGGGATTTGCCGCTCCGCCGCGCCTTCTCGATCTCCAGGCGGCCCATCTCGCTGAAATGGCGGGAGTTGGCGATGCCGGTGAGGGAATCGGTCCGGGCCAGTTCGCCCTCGAGCGCCGCGGTCTCCCTGATGCGGGTGAGCAGCAGGGAGACCGTCACAAAGAAGCCCAGCCTTACCGCGGCGTTCCAGAAGGGGATGAGCTCGTTGGTATAGACCCGGTCGCCCAGCTCCTCGGCGATGAGCCAGACTATTGAAGCCAGCAGGCAGGTGGCCAGCCCCGCCTTGCGGCCCGCCTGCCAGGTGACGGTCATCACCGGGATCAGGAAGAAGACGGAGAAGGAGATCTGGCTGCCGGTGGCGTAATCGAGCAGCCCGATGAGCGCCAGCATGAACATGCCGGCCGCCAGCGACGCGGCCGGCGACAGGCCCTCCGCTATCTTGATCAGTCGCTTCAATGCTCGGCCACCACCAGGTGAGGAACTGTTTGCGAATCTTATCAGCAACGGGGGATCGGCAAAAGGCGCGATTCCCTATAGCTCTATCCTCTTCCACCTGATCAGCTGGCTGAGGACGACCCCCGCCAGGAAACCCCAGCCGATGTTCCAGATGCAGATGCCCGCGGTGACTATCAGGAGGAAGACATCCTGCTTGCGCCGGCCCACGTCACCGATGGTCAGCGCCAGCTCGATGCCGGCGAACATGAGGATGACGCCCAGGAGCTCGATGGGGAAGACGCTGAAGAGGGTCGACACCGAGTTGCTGAAGAACAGGGCCAAAAGCAACAGGAAGAAGCCGAGGATGACGGTGGCGCCGCCGGTCCGGGCCCCGAAGCGGACGTGTCCGGCCATGCCGCCGGCGCCGTGGCAGACCGGGACGCCGCCGATCACCGGGACGGCCAGGTTGAGGAGCCCCTGGGAGAGGGATATTTTGCGTTCGGTCACCGGCTTCTCCGGGAACAGCGTGTTGTGCTCCGCGGTGACCGCGACAACGGCGTTGCCCAGGGTAAGGGGGATCTGGGCCAGGGCCAGCAACGCCGTGCCCTCCACCAGATCGCTGAAGCCGATGCTGCCCAGGGCGAAGCCGGGCAGGCGGAAGTCGGGGCCGATGGCCGTCAGACGGCCCCAGAGGTCTGGGTCGCCGTGGGCGTTGACGGCGCCTGCCACTATGCCCAGCAGCAGCAGGACGAACATCGCCGGCAGCTTCCGGTTGCGAAGCAGCAGCAGCGTGATCCCGACCGCAGCGACGCCGATGGCCGGGCCGTACCAGCCGCCCAGCAGGGCGGCGTCGCCGTTGTCGCCGAAAAGCGACAGCACCCGGTCGTCCCCGGCGATCATGCGCGCCCCCTGGAGCATGAAGCTCATGCCCAGGCCCAGCATCACACCGCGGACCACGGGCTTGACCACGAACCGGGTGATGCGCTCAACCATCCCGGTCACCGCCATCAGCAGCCAGAAGGCGCCGGTGAAGAGGCCGGCGCCCCAAACGATGTCGGGGGTGATGGTGGCCGAGTGGGCGATGGCGCCGGCGCCGATGGCCTTCATCGGCTGCACCGGCACAGGGCGGCGGTAATAAAGGCCGATCATGATGTTGGCGGCGCCGAAGGAGAAGAGGAGGCCGAGGGGGTCGAAGCCCAGGAGGGTGATGTAACCGACGGCAAAGGGGATGAGCGTGCCGATGTCGCCGAAGGCGCCGGCCCACTCCATGCGGCCGTAACGGTTGCGCGCGGCCGACCCCCGGACACCCCCGTTTTCAGTTCCAGGCCCTGATACTGGCTCCATCAGCTCCCTGTTCCGGTCTCTGCCGACCCGGCTTCTGACACCCGTCTGACCTCATTATACACATTCCGGGCCGGCTTCGTTTATAATAAGATATTCAAATAGGACCTATTAATTAACATAACGATTAGAAATCGCCCATGGACCTAAACAAACTCAGGACATTCTGCTCCATTGCGGAAAAAGGCAACTTCTCGGCGGTGGCCGAAGACCTCTTCATGTCCCAGTCGGCGGTCAGCCAGCAGATACAGGCCCTGGAACGTCGCTACGGCGTGGTCCTCTTCGACCGCGGCAGCAAGGGCGCCACCTTGACCGAACCGGGCCGCATCCTCTACAACAAGGCCCGCAAGATCCTCGACATCGAGGACGAGATCAACCAGGAGTTCGACGACCTGCGCGGCCTCAAGGGCGGCGAGCTCCATGTGGGCGCCAGCACCACGGTGGGCAATTTCCTCATGCCATTCTATCTCGGGGAGTTCAAGAAGCGCTATCCCGAAGTCAAGGTATCGATGATGGTGGAGAACACGCGCATCATCGAGGAGCAGTTGCTGGCGGGGCTGTTCCCCCTGGCGGTGGTGGAGCACGAGACCCAGAACTCCTCGCTGGTCAAGGAGCCGATAGAGCGGGACCGCCTGGTCCTGTTCGTCTCACCCGAGCACCGCTGGGCCGACCGCGAGTCCGTCACCCGGGAAGAGCTCATGGAGGAGCCCTTCATCACCCGGGAGCTGGGGTCAGGCACCCGCGAGGTGATGGAGGAGAAGCTCAAGGAGAGTGGGGTCGACAAGCTCAACGTCACCATGGAGCTGGGCAATTCGGCGGCTATCACCACCGCCGTGGCCGCGGGGCTGGGGGTATCGATCCTCTCCCGCCGCGTCGTGCATGCCCAGCTGGAGAGCAACATGCTGCAGCAGGTGCCCATCGAGGGCGTAAGGCTGGAGCGCGAGTTCTACCTGGTCACGGTGGCGGACCGCTACAGCTCGCCAGCGTCGCTCAAGTTCCGCGAGATGCTTGTGAGCGGCGACGCCACCAGCCCCCTGCCCGATGTAAGGTGACTCCCGGGGGCCGCCGCAGCGGCAGGCAGCACCCCCGCCGCCGGCACGTCGCCGTCCTTGACCTGCCAGCGACCATCTGCTGATTTCCGGTTCCCCACCTGCGGCTAATCCGCTGATTTCCAGCATTATTGTGCCATTTTTCATGACTGGAGAAATACCCGTATTGGTATATCTGATATGAGGTATGATAAATTAAGCACCTGCTCCGGGGCGCTGTCTTTATCTTTACCGCTTAATCTGATATAAAAATCGCTGGTTTTCAGTGTCCTGATGCATCCGGGCTTACAGGGGGTGCACAAATCAACCGGGATATTCCCGCACGAAAGGAGAGAGTTGGCATTGGAAGATTTTGTCGTTGACAATGCGGTAGCTATCGCAATCGTCGCCGGCGGACTGGCCCTGGCCTACGGAATCGCGCTGATCATGTGGATTCTCAAGCTGCCGGCCGGAGACGAGAAGATGCAGGACATCGCCGGAGCGGTACAGGAGGGCGCCAAGGCCTACCTGAACCGGCAGACGCAGTACGTGGCGATCGTTGCCGTCGTGCTGTTTGTGGTTATCGGGTTCGGGCTTGACTGGCCCACGGCCGCGGCTTTCGCCGTCGGCGCGACCTTGTCCGCGGCCACGGGCTGGATCGGCATGATGGTCTCGGTGCGCGCCAACGTCCGCACCGCCGAAGCCGCCAAGAAGGGGATGAACCCCGGGTTCATGGTGGCCTACCGCGGAGGCTCGGTCACCGGACTGCTAGTCGTCGGACTCGCCCTTCTGGGTGTGTCCATTTTTTATGCCATCGATACCAGCGATGATGTGATCAAGCATCTCATCGGCCTGGGCTTCGGCGGCAGCCTCATCAGCGTCTTCGCCCGCCTCGGCGGCGGCATCTACACCAAGGCCGCCGACGTCGGAGCCGACCTCGTAGGCAAGGTGGAGGCCGGCATCCCCGAGGACGACCCGCGCAACCCGGCGGTCATCGCCGACAACGTGGGCGACAATGTCGGCGACTGCGCCGGAATGGCGGCCGACCTCTTCGAGACCTACGCGGTTACGGCGGTGGCGGTCATGCTGCTGAGCTCGCTTTACATCGATGGTTTCGAAAACGCGCTGGTCTTCCCGCTGCTCATCGGTGCCGTCTCCATCGTCGCCTCGATCATCGGCTCCTTTTTCGTGAGGATCGGTGGCAGCCAGAACATCATGGGCGCCATGTACAAGGGCCTCATCGTCAGCGGCGTTCTCGCCGCCGCCGGTTTCTGGCCGATAACCAAGTGGCTCATGGCTGATGTGCCGCGCATCAACGGCCTGATGGTCGAATGGACCGATCTCTACTGGTGCGCCATCGTCGGCCTGTTGATCACCGGCGCCATCGTCATCATCACCGAGTACTACACGGCGACCAAGTACGCGCCGGTCAAGCACATCGCCGCCGCTTCCGAGACAGGCTCGGCGACCAACATCATCGCCGGCCTCGCGGTCAGCATGAAGTCCACCGCCCTGCCGGTCATCGTCATCGCCACCGGCATCCTGGTGGCCAATGAGCTCGCCGGCCTTTACGGCATCGCCATCGCCGTCATGGCCCAGCTCTCGCTCACCGGTATCGTCGTCGCCATCGACTCTTACGGGCCGATCACCGACAACGCCGGCGGCATCGCCGAGATGGCCGAGCTGCCGGATGAAGTGCGCAACATCACCGACCCCCTGGACGCGGTGGGCAACACCACCAAGGCCGTCACCAAGGGCTATGCCATCGGCTCCGCCGGTCTGGCCGCCCTGGTCCTCTTCGCCGCCTATACCATCGACCTCGGTGAGGTCGGCGGGCTGGCCGAGTCCGTCATCGAGAAGGCGTTCGTTCTCTCCAACGCCACTGTTATCGCCGGACTCTTCATCGGCGGCCTGCTGCCCTTCGTCTTCGCGGCCCTCTGCATGGAGGCCGTCGGCAGCGCCGGCGGCATGGTCGTGGAGGAAGTTCGGCGCCAGTTCCGCGAGATCAAGGGCATCATGGAGGGCACCGGCCGTCCCGAGTACGGCACCTGCGTGGACATCGTCACCAAGGCAGCCCTCAGGAAGATGATGCTGCCGGCCCTCATCCCCATCAGCGCTCCCATCATCGTCGGCCTGGTCCCCAGGCTCTGGAGCGATACCATGGGTTACGAGATGCTGGGCGGCATGCTGATCGGCTCCATCGTCACCGGTCTCTTCCTGGCCATCTCCATGACCAGCGGCGGCGGCGCCTGGGATAACGCCAAGAAGCTGATCGAGGACGGCCACCACGGCGGCAAAGGCTCCGAGGCCCACGCGGCCGCGGTCACCGGCGACACCGTCGGCGATCCCTACAAGGACACCGCCGGCCCGGCCATCAACCCGATGATCAAGGTGGTCAATATCGTCGCCCTGCTCATCATCCCCTTCCTGGTGGACTAGCAGGAGGGTCAGCAGGTAACGGCTGTGAGGCGCACTCAGGCACGCTGTCCTGGGTAGCGTCAGCGGTGCAGGGCGCGCTGTCGCGCCACCGCCGCCTGACGGCCTCATGAGACAAACACCCAGCAGGGGCGGGTTTCGTACCCGCCCCTGTTTCGTTCTATAATCCGCGTAATCTGTTTCCGCGGGCGGGAATGGTGGTCACGGTCGGCGGGGCAGCGCTTGACGCGGTCCCGGCGGCTCGCCTCGCTTTTGCAGGGAACAGGCGGCGCCGGACTTTATGGGTACGGGAGGCACAGAGGGCATGCTGGATAAAGCGAAGACATTGACCAGCCTGGCGATACTCGTCCTGGGCCTGGCGATCACCGCCAGGTCGGTACTGGCGGCTGGTGCCTCCATGAGCGTCGGCCTGGTCGCCGGGGTGGCCTTCATGATCTACGGCGCCGTCAGGCTGTATTATTTCCGGAAGGCTTCCTAGATGGCGCGCCGCCGCTTCCGCACGATACTCGAGCTGGAACGGGTGCTGGGCTGGCCCGCGCTCTACTCCACCGCCTACGGCAATGTCGGCTCTTCGATCTACTACGCCCTCGGCGTCGTGGCGGCCTTTGCCCTGGGGCTCTCGCCGGTCGTCTTCATGATCGCCGGCCTGGTCTTCGCGCTGACCTCGTTCTCCTATGCCGAGGCCACCGCCGCCGTGCCCGAGGCCGGCGGCTCTTCGAGCTTCGCCCGGCGCGCCTTCAATGAGATGGTCAGTTTCGGCGACGGCTGGGCCCTGATGCTCGACTACATCATCACCATCGCCATCTCGGCTTTCTTCGTGCCCAACTACCTGGCGGTGTTCTTCCCGGTGCTCAAGACCTGGCCGGCCAATACCGTCGGGGGGATAGTCGTCATACTGCTGCTGGTCATCACCAACATCGTCGGGGTCAAGGAGGCGGCCGGCCTCAACATCACCCTGGCGGTGCTGGACCTCCTGACACAGCTTTTCCTCATCGCCGTGGGCCTGCTGCTGCTCTTCAGTCCGGAGATGCTCATCGAGAACGTGCACTGGGGCGTCGCGCCCACCTGGGGGCAGCTGCTCTTCGGCATCTCCATCGCCATGATCGCCTACACGGGCATTGAGACGGTCTCCAACCTCGCTGGCGAGGCCAAGGAGCCTGGCAAGGACGTACCCAAGTCCATCATCATGGTGTTGATCACGGTCCTCGTGATGTACGCCTCCATCTCCGTCATCGCCCTGAGCATCATGCCGGTGAAGGAGGTCGTGATCGACAAAAAAACGGACGAGGTGATCGCTGAAGTGGCCGAGGACGGCAGCATCTTCGCCGTCGACAAGGAAGGCAAGGCGATCGAGGAGGAGGCCGGACGGTTCTCTTCACCGGAAGTCTTCGTCACACCCGAGGGCGAAGAGGTCGCAGCCGAGAAGATCTGGGCCACCGACCTGTCCACGAAATGGCTGGAAGACCCCGTCATGGGCATCGTCAAGGACGATGCGCGGGGCCTGGCCAGCCGTTTGCCGACCCTGGCGAAGGTCCTGGCTGTCTGGGTCGGCATCCTGGCGGCGACGATCCTGCTTATCGCCACCAATGCCGGCATCCTGGGCATCTCGCGCCTCACCTTCTCCATGGGCAAGTACAAGCAGCTGCCGCCGCGCTTCGCCAAGCTCCAGCCACGCTTCAAAACGCCATATATGGCGATCCTGTTCGCCGGCGCAGTGGCGGCGGTCCTGATCCTGCCTGGACGGGTCGATCTGCTGGCGGATCTCTACAGCTTTGGCGCCATGCTCGGTTTCACCTCGGCGCATTTATCGGTCATCATGCTGCGCATCAAGGAGCCGGACCTGGAGCGCCCCTTCAAGGCGCCGCTCAACTTCCGTTTCCGCGGGGTGGAGCTGCCGCTAACGGCGATCATCGGCGGCATCGCCACCTTCTCGGTCTGGGTCATCGTGGTAGTGACGCATACAGCCGGCCGCTACGTCGGCTTCACCTGGCTGGCCATCGGCCTCGCCGTCTATGTCTGGTACCGGCGTTCCCAGCACCTGCCGCTGGTCAAGACGATCGAGCTGGAAGAGCCGGTGACGCTGAAGTACGCTGATGTGGAGTACGAGAACATCCTGGTGCCCATCGTCGGCAACACCATCTCCCGGGAGGCGATGGTGATGGCTTGTGAGCTGGCGTCCGAAGAGGGTTCGTCTATCTATGCCCTCCATGTTATCGAGGTGCCGATGAACCGGCCGCTGGAGGAGCTGCTGCCTGAGGAAGCCGAACTGGCCGGGACCCTGCTGGCCGAGGCCAAGGAGGTGGCGGCGGAGTTCGGCGTCAAGCTCTACCCCAAGATCGTGCCGGGGCGCAACGTCGGCCGGGTCATAGTCGATGAGGCCATAGACAAAAAATCGCAGATTGTTATGATAGGTACCGAGCGCAAGCGCCGGGCAGGCGACCGTTTCTTCGGTCATACCGTCGAGTATGTCCTCAGGAAGGCTCCCTGCAAGGTGCTGGTGGTGTCGGCGGAGAAGACCGCGTGAGGCGGGGCGCGAGAGCGTTACGAAGGACCTCGCCGGGCGTGTCTGTCCCGGCGGAGTGTAAACGATATCGAATCAGGACCGGAGTGAGAACATGTATGTAGTGATTATCGGATGCGGCCGGGTAGGGTCGGCCCTGGCGCTGAGCCTGGTCGAGGATGGTCACCAGGTCGGCATCGTCGATGAGGACCGCGACGTGCTGCTCCGGGTGGGCGAGGACTTCCCGGCGGAGTTCGTCCACGGGGTCGGTATCGACATCAGGGCGCTGGAGGCCATCGGCACGGACCGGGCGGACGCCTTCGTGGCAGCCACCGACGGCGACAACACCAATATCGTCGCGGCTCAGCTGGCCCGGGAGCGCTTCGGCGTCAAGTGCGTCATCAGCCGCGTCTACGACCCGCACCGGGCGAGGTTCTTCCGGGAAAAACTGAAGATCCGCACTATCTGTCCGACCCAGGACACCATCGACCTGCTGGCGGACGCAGTGAAGAAATGCGAGGTGGATCTATGATGTTCGCGGTGATAGCCGGCGGGGGCAAGGCCGGCTACAGTCTGGGCCGGCTGCTGCACGAGCGCGGCTACGAGGTCGCCATAATCGAGCAGAACCGTGACCGCCATCGGCGTCTGGCTCAGGAGTTCGAGCACGCGGTGGTGCTCGGTGACGCCACGGAGATATTCATCCTGGAGCGGGCGGGAATCGGCCGCGCCGACGTGGTCGTGGCGGTCACAGGCGACGATGAGGACAACATCATCATCAGCCAGGTGGCAATGCACAAGTACGGGGTGAAGAAGGTCATCGCCCGGGTCAACAACCCCGAGAACCAGGAGGCCTTCGACATCCTCGGCGTGACCAACACGGTTTCGCCTACCAACTCGCTGCTGTCACTGGTGGAGCACGAGATGCCCTCTCACAAGCTGGTCCATCTGCTCAACCTGCGCAAGGAGAACCTGGAGATCGTCGAGATCATGCTGGAGGCGGGCTCACCCATCGAGGGCAAGCGTCTCGACGGGATCAACCTGCCGGCGGGGGTGCTGCTCATCTCCATCCTGCGGGATTCCAAAGCGCTGGTGCCCCAGGGCCCGACGGTGCTCAACGCCGGCGACCAGGTGCTGGCCATCCTCGAGCCTGGCAGGGAGGATGAGCTGGCGCGGATGTTCCTCAAGGAGCAGGGCTGACGCCCACCGCCCGGGGGTGATCCTTTCCGGGTAGACCCGGACAGGAAAAAAGCACCATCTCGCGCCGGTGCTTCATTTCCCCAGTCGAGGATTCAGAAAATCTGTGTCCAGGTCAGTTTATTCCTGCCCGGTGAGTTCTTTTAGCTCCTTGATGATCACCTCGGCGTCGATGCCATGCATCGTCGAGCCGAAGTTGATGGATTCCATCCTGATGCCGGGGCAGGTAAAGCAGCCGTTGCCGAAGTACTTCTCAATGACCTCGGCGCCTCCCGCCACGTGCTCCACGATATCGCCCAGGATGGTGTCGCCGTTGATGACTATGTCCTGCGTCTCGCTCATGGTCCCCTCCCTTGATACGGTCGCCGCTTTTAAATCCGGCTCCGTTTTTCCATAAAAGTGTATATGGCAATCATGCCCTTTGTCGGCGTGATTAACCATGACTGCCCTCACCGGCGGGTGTGATGTTGGTCACATATCACCCGCAGCACGGCTTGTCATCCTGAGGAGCCGCAGGCGACGCAGGATCCGCTGTGACAGGCAGAACCGTGGCGACTGACAGGACATTGCGTAACGAATAACCAAGGGCGGCGCCGCGAAAGCGGCGCCGCCCCGTCTGTCACTTCATTCGGCGGACGCGCCCCGTAAGGCGCGAGCGCTATCTGTCGCCGTTACGGCGTCGGTATCGGCAGGCCGGCCACTTCGTTGAAGCTGTCCCTGAACAGCACCCGCTGGGTGACAAGCAGCTTCTGGCCGCCGGTTGCGTCAACCAGCACCGGACCGGAATTGGTGGTAGCGGCTACCTTCACCGGGACCACCGTGCCCGCCGGCACGTTGACCGGCGACTCGGCGATGGCGGCGCCGTCGATGGTGATGGCAACCGACGCGTCCGTCGTGTCGGGGTTCGCTATCACGATCCAGGCGCCGTTCACGCCCCAGGCCTTGGTATTGTCGTACCAGGGGAAGTGCCACGTGTCGCTGAGGTCATCCCACTCGGTGGCGATGTACTCGTTGAACGTGTTCTTGAAGATGGCACGCTGGCTGACCACGAGGTCATTCCCGGCTGTCTTGCAGCCGAAGCAGATGACCTCTACCATGCCGTCGTTCAGGTTCGGGTACCGCTGGAACCAGCTGTCGCCGGCGGCGATAGCGGCGTTGGCGCCCTTGATGACGCCGTCGACCCGCAGCTCGACATCGACCGCGCTGCCGCTGACGTTGCCCACGACTACCCAGCTGCCCATCCAGCCCCAGATGGAAGTGTCGTCATACCAGGGCATGTAGTACACGTTGTCGGTGGTGTGGTTGATGGTCCGGTTGACAGTCACGCTGCCTTCCGAGGTAGGCGTGCCGCCGTTCGCCTGGCCGTCGTACGAGGAGACGCGATAGTAGATCCTGGCCCCCGGCGCCTGGCCCGTGATCGTCATCGAGTGGGCCGCGTGCAGCACAGTGTCATTGACCTTGGTGTAGGGTCCGCCCTCGGTCAGAGACCACTCCAGCACGCTGGTTGCGGGCTCATCGGTGCTCCAGGTGATCGTGGCGCCGTCAATAGTGCCCGTGGCTGCCACGTTGGAGATCACCGGGGCGGTGAAGTCGACTGGCGTCGTCACTTGCGCATATGGTCCAGGCCCGGTGAACTTCTCATCCTGACCATTGTTGTAGTTGGGCAGGCCCCACTGCAGGAACGCCGAGTCGTATCCCAGCATCTCGGCGCCAGTGGCGATCATGCCGGCGGTATGCTGTGTGCGATTGACGAACAGCTTCTTGGTGCCGGCGGGGTCAAGATTGTTCAGTCCAGTGGTGAAGGCAGTGTCGATCGGTATGCTGAGATCGTTTCCTGCGCCGCCGCCGTCAACTGTCTCAGTGATGGTCGCCGGGCGCAGGTCTACGGCCTGGTAAGTAGAGAGCGGTGGGTTAGCACCGTTGCCCACGTTGCCGCCCGTAGTGGACAGCGCCCACTCGGCCACGCAGCGGACCAGCTCGGTTGTCGGCGTGCTTCCGGCGCAGGCATCAGCGGCGGGTCCGGTACCGTCGGAATAGGGGCCGCCGGAGGCTCCCGGTGCCACCATCGTGTTGGTGTTGGAGTAGGTTTTACTGCCGGTGGGGCCCCAGCCGTAGCGTCCCCACTTGAACGCCAGCACTTTTGGCGGCGTCGAACCACCCAGCCCGCCTGCGTAGGATACCGCCGCCAGGCCGCCGGCTGCCGCTGATTCGGTATGGCCGGTAGCGCAGTAGACGACGACATCGGTGCTGAACCCGGCCGCCTCATGGGCGTCTACCCGGCCTGCGATCTGATTAACGGAAGTTGTACCGAGGGTCGGTCCTGTCGTGGTAGTCACTGATCCGTTCCAGTAACTCCGTGAAGACGTCGCCGGGATCCAGGTTGCCTGGTTCTCAAGCACGTCCACCAGAACCGGAGCGTTGGCGGCATCGTCACCCTCACCCAGGTATATTCCGTCGTTGTTGGAGTCTATCTGGGTCTTCAGGGTGGCGGCGTCGGTGATGAACCCGGACTCGCCTCCCACGGAGTCATACTGGTACTGCGCTGCGACGAAGTCCTCCAGCGCCTGGCGCACGTATTCCCACTCGGACGCGCTCAGCGCCTGGGCGTCCTCCTGCGACGACAGGAAGATCGCCGTGAAGGCGCTCATGGCCACCAGCAGGGTGATGAGCGCCGCGACCGTGACACGGCCCACCTGCCGTCTTCTCTTCTTGCTCATGTAAGCTCCTTTCACTACCGGTTTTTTACAGATGATGCGTAAGGGTGATTGAGTTACAGGACAGGATTTCCAAGCCTTGCGGTGGCGTGAATATCGCCTGGAGTCGGATGTTCCGGGAGGTTTTACTATCCACTCATCATGAATCGGTCGCCCTGTGAAGTCAGCCCCCTGTGTTCGCATCATTGCCCTGGTCCCCTGGGCAACATATATCAAATCCTATTTGTAAGCGAAGGTCAAGGACGGGGGCGCGGTTCACTTTGTAATCTTTTCAGAGGCCAGGGTGTTTCAAGAAGCGGCCGAGGATAGCGGCTGGAAACGCGTGTTCCTTAATGCGGTCGGGCACAAATATCGAAGGAGGCAGACGACGCAGGCGATTCAACACGGGTGAAAACAGGCTGGTCCAGAGGTGCCTCGCCGGCTGACCGGCGCCTGGCGTGTGTCTCAAACGCCTGCGGAGAAGACCCGGTATTCGAAGGAATAGCCGTTTTCGGCGGCCAGGCGCTCGAACCGGTTCCGGATATCGCCGAAGCGGAAAGTGTATTCATACTTCTTGCCGAAGAGGTTCGACTGCTCCTCGATAGTGCCCTCCCGGGGACCGCCGCCGGTCCTGTAGCTCTCCTTCTTGAAGCCGAAACCCGGGGAGGTGTCGCCGTCCATGCCGCCTCCGGAGACTCCCGAGCCCGTCTCCTTGAGCATCTCGCTGAAACGCAGGACGCGGTCTTCATCATCGACGCGGAACTTCGCCACGTACTCCAGCTTCTTTTTCGACATGAACGCCTTGCGCTCGGCGACGACGGCCTTGAGCGTCCAGGCGCCCTTCTTCTCCTTGAGCTCAGCGCCCAGATCGCGGGCGTACTGTTCGATGGCGGCGTGGAAATCCATGATTCATCTTCATTCGGCATATGCCCCCCGATTGTTTATCAAACATTGCGCTAGCCATCGGAACGACTGCCAGCCCTGCCGGATATGCAGAAGCAGATCCGATCGCCGCGCGGCCTCCATGCTGAATCACTTGCATACGGCGATGATTCCCGCAATCATTGATTGTATACAGGAGAAGATACCCGCACCGGCGGGGAGGCGCAGGCATCATGGCCCGTAAGTACGAATTCACCCCCATACTCGGCTGGTCCATCAGCCGCTACGACACATTCAGCCGCTGTCGGCGGATGTACTATTACAATTACTACGCAAAATACGACACCGATGTACCAGCCAAGCGCATCGAGCGGCTCAAGGGGCTGACCGGGGTCGGGCTGGAGACTGGTCACGTGTTCCACGACATGGTCGCGGAGCTGCTGCGCCGGTTCCAGAAGACCGACTCGTCCCTCGACAGGAGCCGCTTCTTCCAGTTCGCGCGGCGTCTCACTGAGGAGTATTGCGCCCGCAAGGAGTTCGTTGAGGTGTATTACGGCGATCGGGAAAGCATCGGCCCGGACGACGTCTTCCCGCGGGCCCGCGAAGCCCTCGAGAACTTCCTCGCCAGCGACCGCTACCGCTGGATCACCGGGGAGGCTATCGGCTGCTGTGCTGACTGGATCATCGAGCCTGACGACTTCGGAGAGACCCGCATCGACGGCGTCAAGGCCTACTGCCGCATGGACTTCCTCATCCCGCTGGGTGGTCAGCTTCACATATTAGACTGGAAGGCGGGGCGGCCGCGGGAGGACAAGTACCCCCGGCAGCTGCTGGCCTATGCAACCGCCGCCGCCGGTGACCACGGCGTCTCCGCCGACAGGATAAACCCGGTGACTGCCTACGCCTGGCCAGAGTACGAGGAGCGGCGGCTGTCGTTCACCGAAGCTGACCTGGAAGGGTTCCGCCGGACGATAAAGCATGAGACGGGGGAGATGCAGGCTCTCTGCGCCGACGTCGAGAAGAACATCCCCCTGGAGAAGGATGCCTTCCCTCCGGACGAGTCCGGCGAGGCCTGCCGCTTCTGTAACTTCCGCGAGCTCTGCGGGCGGTAGCCTGCCCTGCTTCGCTTCGGCTCCCTGGCGGCCATGCCTGCGCGGTGCTTTTTCCTGCAGCAGGCTCCGTAAAGACACCGCGGTCCAGCCGGTTCGATGCATCCACTGTCATCGTGAGGGGCGAGTCGACGAAGGATCCTGTTCTCGCCCTTCGTGTAAGCGCCAGGGGGCATCCCACGCTCAGGCAAGAGCAAAGGCAAGCCTTCGCTGCGGGACACCCCCAGGCGCGAACGGACCCATGCACTGTCATCCTGAGGAGCGAGGCGACGAAGGATCCTGTTCTCGCCCTCGCAGCACCCCAGGTCGCTCGGCCAGCGTCCTCTTGACAGGCGTACGTTCGTACGCCTATAATGGGCGTACCCACTTTCACCATGAGAAAAGCGCCAAAACATTTCGACAGGATCGTCTCGTTCTACCGGGCCAACCGGCGGATGCCCAGCCATGCCGAGATCGCGGAGATGGCGGGCCTCAAGTCCAAGGGCACCACCTACAAGCTGGTGAACCGCCTGGAGAAGCTGGGCCTGGTGGAGCGCGACGCCAAGGGCAAGCTGCTCCCCGGCAGGCATTTCAACAAGGTGCCGCTCCTGGGCGCGGTGGAGGCCGGCTGGCCGTCGCCCGCCGAGGAAGAGCTCCTGGACACCATGAGCCTCGAGGAGTACCTCATCGAGCGGCCCGACAGCACTTACATGCTCAGGGTGCAGGGCGATTCCATGGTCGACGCCGGCATCGTGCCCGGCGACATGGTGCTGGTGGAGCAGGGGGTCAGGGAGAAGGACGGTGACATCGTCATCGCCGAGGTGGATGGCGAATGGACAATGAAATACTACCGCAAGCGCGGCGGCAAGGTGTACCTGGAGGCGGCCAACCCCAGGTACGAACGGATCGTGCCAACCGACGAGCTCCGCGTCGCCGCGGTGGTGCGCGCGGTGATAAGGAAGTACTGAGCCTGGGTTTTTAATGCCGCCCCCGAGGAGCGCGCCGCACGACGAGGGGCCCTCCAACCCGAATCGACTGGAGACAATGGACGCCACGCAACCCCTCACAATCAGCTCGTTCCCGCGGGCGGTCATCCATATCGACGCCGACGCCTTCTTCGCCTCCTGCGAGCAGTCGCGAAACCCCAAGCTCAAAGGGCGGCCGGTCATCACCGGCAAGGAGCGAAACATCGTCGCCTCCATGAGCTACGAGGCCAAGGAGCGCGGCGTCGTCCGCGCCATGCGTCTCTCCGAGGTCAGGCGCCTCTGCCCGGACGCGGTCTTTCTGCCCTCCGACTACGAGACCTACAGCCTCCTGTCGGAGCGCATGTTCTCCATCGTGCGCCGCTACACCCCCGACGTCGAGGAGTACGGCATCGACGAGTGCTTCGCCGATATCACCGGCATGCGCCGCCCCCTGCGCATGGACTACCGCCGTATCGGCCGCGCCATCAAGGAGGAGCTCGACCGCACCTTCGGCTTCACCTTCTCCATCGGGCTCGCCCCCAACAAGACCATCGCCAAGATCGCCTCCAAGTGGCAGAAGCCCTCGGGCTTCACCGCCATCGCCGGCCGCGACATCCATTCATTCATCGAGGATTTGCCGGTGGAGAAGGTCTGGGGCATCGGCCCCCAGACCACCGCCTACCTGAACAAGCTGGGCATCCGCACCGCCCTGCAGTTCGCCCGCAAGCGCGAGGAGTGGGTGAAGGAGCGCTTCAGCAAGCCGTTCTTCGAGACCTGGCGGGAGCTGAACGGCGGCTTCGCCAAGGAGCTGGAGCTTGAAGAGAAAACGACCTACGCCTCGATCCAGAAGGTCAAGACCTTCACGCCGCCGTCAAACGACCGCGAGTTCGTCTTCGCCCAGCTCGCCAAGAACGTCGAGAACGCCACCATGAAGGCCCGGCGCTACCACCTGGCCGCCGGCCGCGCCATCCTCTTCCTCAAGACCCAGGACTTCCGCGGTGCCGCCGCCGAAGTGCGCTTCTCCCGGGCCACCGCCTTCCCCCACGAGGTCATCGCCGCCATGGAGCCGGCCTTCGACAGGCTGTTCAGGCCTTCGAAGCTCTACCGCTCCACCGGTGTTGTGCTGTTCAAGATGGAGGACGACACCATCATCCAGCCGGACCTCTTCGGCGTCACCGCGAGGATCGAGCGCATCAGCAAGGCTTACGAGGCTGTCGATGCGGTGCGGCGCAAGTACGGCAAGCACACCGTCTTCCTCGGCTCCAGTTTCGCCGCCCACCACTTCGGCCAGCACCTGGGGGAGCGCGGCGACGCGCCCGAGCGCAAGGACGACCTCTTCAAGGGCGAGACCCCCCGCCAGCGCCTGGGCATCCCCATGTTCATGGGCAAGGTGCGGTAGAGGGTAGGGGGGGTAGGGGGGACCCTGTATATCACCCGCACCAGGCATACAATCCCCGCACGGGAAGGTTCCTGCAAAGAGACGTCTTCCATGGAAAGGGCGAGAGCGGGGTCTGCCAGGGCTTTTAATAAAGGCTGTAAAACCGACCTTATTATCAGGTAGGAAAGCAGGTCAGCAGGGATTCCCAGGTCGGCAGCCATGGCAGCATCAGAAAAAACCACCGAAGCAAGCCCCACGCCCCCGGCGCTCCAACGGGTGACGGAGTGCCGCCGCCACTGGCGCGTCGATTCCAAATGGCTCTTCGGCATCCCCGCTACCTTCTTCCTCGCCCTTGTCTTCGCCCTGACCGCCATGCTGATGGTCTCCGGGCGGGAACAGGGGCAGGGGCTGATCGCCGGCGCCAGCGAGCAGCTGCTCATCGACCCGAACTTCCGCCAGGACATGCAGCAGTTCGCGCCTAACCTCCTGGCGCGCATGGACAGCCCCGATTTCGACGCCTATCTCTACGAGAACCCCGACGCCATCAGTCGGGAAGTGGAAGCGGTCACGGCGCCCGCGCAGCCGCTGCCCGAGGGCGCCGAAGCGCCCGACAGCCGGCAGGGGGCCGGAGCTGTGCAGGGGACCCTCTCCATCTACAGCCTGCTGGTCAACCTTGTGGCGAAGCCCGTCCATGACGGCGTCGGCCCGCTGCTGACCGTGGCCCTTGTTCTGCTGCTGGCCACCGGCATCCCCTTCATGGTTCTCAGCTACCGCATGGGGCGCCTGGTCAGCGCCGGCGTGGCCTGCGCGCTGGCGAGCCTGCCGGCCCTCATCCTCCTGAAGCTGTTATCCGCCGGCATCGCGGCTAAGCAGCCCGAAGGGGGCGTGGAGCCGGGGAGCGAGGCCGTTATCTCGATGATCAAGGGTTTCTCCGGGGAGTCCATAGCGGCGCTCAGCCATTACTACGTCATTTACACCCTGGTCGCCGCCAGCCTCTTCGCTGCCGCCGGGGTGGGTTATGCGGCTGTCCGGGTGCTGGGCGCGAAGCGGAGCCGGGTGCGGCTCAGTACCGAGCAGCAGTCACCGCGGCCGGCCTGACGCCGCCTGTTCGCACTTCGGGGACGTTCTTTCCTTTCTCGCCTGTGCCAGGACCGGCCCTGCGAGAATTCATCGGGGGGCTGCCCTATCTCACCTTGCAGTGACCGTAGCCGTGACCGTTGCCGTGTGAGCTGTGGCCCTGGCCGTGCTGGTTCGGGTGCGTGTCGACGCTGCACTGCCAGTCAGCTGTGACCAGCTTCAGGTTCTGGTGCCTGGTGAGTTGCGGGACGATGTAATCCTGACGCCTCGATCCGTTTTCCATCATTGTGTCCAATTCCACACCTCGCTGTTTCGTCATTGTTAATCAAGATAAAGCAGGCGCCCGCTCCCTTGAATAAGGGAAAACCCCTAAATGCGCCTCCCTGCCGCCATCACCTGGCGGGAAAAGCACTGAAGCTGGCAGGAACGGGTTTCGGAGGAAGAGCGGCGGGACTTTAACAGCTTTTGGGGCGCAAAGGGAAAAGCGAACCCCTCCCGCGTCGGGGAGGGGTTCGCATATCGATAAGCGGCACGGCGGTCGCAGCTGCTCCTGCGCCTGCCTGGACGGGGCGGCCCTACTCCCTGGGCTTCTCCGCCGGCTTGACCGGCGTCGGCGCCGGCAGGGCGCCCGCCACCGTCTTCCAGATGTTGATCACGAAAAAGACTGAACCCAGGGCGTACAGGGCGCCGAAGGGCGCGACGGCGTAACGCATGTAGTTCGTCTCCGGCGAGTAAGCCGCCACAATAAGGAATATGACCATCCCGGCCAGGCCGATGATGTTCAGCCAGAGCTGGACAGTCGAGAGCCCCTCGTTCCAGAGCGGCCGTCCGCTGAAGCGGGGCAGGATATGGTAGCCGACGCCGAAGATGAGCATCATCACCGCGCCCAGCAGGTTGACGTGTCCGTGGGCGCTGGCCAGCAGTTTCGGGGCGTCAGGCTTGAGGGCGCCGAGCGCCATCAGTACCCCCAGGACCACCCCGATGGCCAGGGAGGCCAGGCTGGCCTTGATGTAACCTATCACTGTCGGGCTCAATGTTCCCCCTTTCCGGTTTCTTTATTCTGGCTTGCTCTTCGTGCTGCTGGCGGGTCGTGGTGCAGGCCGTCGCTATCCCCTCGCCGGAGCGCTCAGGCCTGCCCCCCACCCGGTAATCATGCCCGGCGGAACCTCAGTGTGCGCCATGGATCAGGATGGGCAGGCAGTGGACGCAGACCCAGTCCTCTTCTCCCTGCCTGACGCACTGGATGAGGACCTTGTCGCTGCTGGTCGCGCCGCACTCCATACACTGCTGCTTCTTTTCGCTGCCTTCCGTCATCTGGCTCCTCCTGTTTCTGGTGGTCTTTGCATGACTCTTTGCTATCTATCCACAAATGCCTGCAGGATAACTTATATCTGGAGGATAGCCCTTAGCCGGCGCTGTCTAATTGAGGGGGGTCAACGCCAAGTGTGAGGTTGGTCACGCGGCGAAGGGCGGCAGTCCGAGCCGACAGGCTTCAGTAGAGAAGGTCAACGCCGGCCAGGCGGTCTCAGCAGTGGAGCGAGCGAGGAAGGGGCGATGGCAGGGGGCTTGTGCGATCCTTTACCGCGCCCAGCTGGTGAGCTTCTCCTCGTCGGTGACGATTATCTTGCGGCCGTCGAGCTTCAGCATGCCGGCGTTTTCCATCTTCTTTATCTCGCGCGTGACTGTCTCGCGGGATGTGCCCACTATCTCGGCGATGTCCTGACGCGACAGCTTCATGTCGATGAGGATCCCGTCGACTACCTCCCTGCCGTTGTCGCGCGCCAGCTTCACCAACAGTCCCGCCAGCCGGTGGGGCACCTGCTTGAACGACAGGTCCCTGACCAGCGCCATCGCCTGCCTGAGCCGCTGGCCCAGAGCCCTGAGGAGCTTGAGCGCCACTTCGGGGTGGCGTCGCACGAACTCCTCGAACTCGTCGCGCCTGACCTGGTAGATCTCTGTTTCCACCATGGTGGCCGCGGTCGCCGGATAGGGCCCGCCATCGAACACGGGGACGTCGCCGAAGATCTGCCCGTCCCCCAGGATCGACAGCACCTGCTCGCGGCCGTCGGCGGAGACCTTGTAGATCTTCACGCGGCCCTGCTTGACCAGGTAGAATGCCGACGCCGGGTCGCCTTCGTGGAAGATGACTGTGTCATCCTTGAGCTTGCGCTTGATGACAAGCGGCACCAGCTCTTCGAGCTCAGCGTCGCTCAAGCCCGAAAAGATCGGCGTCTGGCGCAGATATCCCTTTCTGGTGCCGTTTCCCATCGGCCCTATTCTATCCCTCCAGGGTCTCGGCGAAAAGCCCCCCGGGCCATTTGCTATAATCATTCAGGCAGCGTCGATCACGGCCTGCCTGCCAAGCCAAACGAACCCGCTGGCGTCCCATGGCGGCGCCAGCCCTGCCTTTTGCTTGCAAGACTGGGAACATTCGTCAAAGAGAAGAACCTCATAGACGAAGGCGACCGCATCCTCTGCATGGTCTCCGGGGGGCCGGACTCCGTTGCCATGCTGCACCTCATGAGCCTGCTGTCGCGCGGTGGAGAGGACTTCTCCGGCGAGTTCGGCCTGGGCATCTGCCATGTCAACTACCACCGACGCGGCGAGGAGAGCCTCGAGGACGAGGACTTCGTGCGCTCGCTGGGCGACCGCTACGACGCCCCGGTCCACGTGATTCCCGCCCCGGACGAGGAGCGTCCCAATTTCCAGGCCTGGGCGCGCGATTTCCGCTTCCTGGCGGCTGAGAACCTCTGCCGTTGGCAGGGGTACAACAAGATCGCCGTGGCGCATAATCTCGACGACAGGGTCGAGACCTTCCTGTACCGCATGATCACTTACTCCGGCCGCCGCTCGCTGGTGGTCATGCCGCCCCGTCGGGGCAAGGTCATCCGGCCGCTGTTGCCCTTCACGGCGCGGGAGATCCGCGGCTATCTGGACGGCGAGGGCATCGCCTACAGGATAGACCGGTCCAACCTGGAGCTCGAGTACGTCCGCAACCAGGTCCGGCACAGGGTGACGCCGCGGCTGGAGGAGATCCGTCCTGACTACCGCGAGCGCATCACCGATACGCTGTCGCTGCTGGAGGACGAGAGCCTGGTACTCAAGGAGGTCACCTCTGCGGCATGGCGGGACGCCCTCCTGGGGGAGGAAGAGGGCCGGGCGGTGCTGAGCGCCGCCGCGGTGGCTGCCATGCCCAGGGCGGTGGCCCGGCTGGTGGTGCGCCGCTGGCTCGCAGGCTGCTCCGAGGGCGTGAGGCTCTCCCGGCGCCTGCTGGAAGCGGTCGTGGACATCTGCCGCGAAGGGAGTGGCACGCGCAGGCTTTCCCTGGCCGGTGGACTGCAGCTTGCCAGGCAATACGATAGACTAATGGTCACGTCTGGGCCGGCCGAGGAAGAGGTTGCGGGCGCGGAGCCGCAGGCCCTACCCGTCCCCGGCCTGGTGACCTTCGGCGATTACGAGGTCGAAGCCGTGGAAGAGCCGGACTGGGACATGTCGTCCGCCGACCCTTCACTGGCGCTGGTGGACGCCGCCGCGCTGGCCGCGCCGTTGATGGTGAGGCCCTGGCGTCCGGGGGACAGCTTCAGGCCCCTGGGCCTCGGCGGCAGCAAGAGCCTGCAGGACCTCTTCACCGACGAGAAAGTGCCGCAACCGGAACGGGGGGCTGTTCCCATCGTTACCTGTGGAGATGATATCGTCTGGGTATGCGGACTGCGGCTGGCGGAGGATTTCAGGGCGCGGCCCGGCTGCAGCAAGGTGGGCCTGCGGTTGAAAAAGAAGGCGAAAGCCAGGAGGGAACCGGTTGAAGAACGAGCTTGAGGAGGTGCTCCTCACCGAGGAGCAGATAAGGACGCGCGTCTCGGAGATCGCCGCCCGGATAACGGCTGACTACGAAGGCAAGGACCCGGTGCTCGTCTGCGTGCTCAAAGGGGCGGTCTTCTTCATGGCCGACCTCGTCCGGGAGATCAGGGTCCCCTGCGAGATGGACTTCATGGCGGTGTCCAGTTATGGCTCATCATCCGATTCGTCGGGGGTGGTGCGCATCCTCAAGGACCTCGACGCCCAGGTGGAAGGTCGCCACGTGATCATCGTCGAAGACATCATCGATACGGGGCTGACCCTGAGCTACCTGATGAAGAACCTCAAGGCCCGCAACCCCGCTGACGTACAGGTCTGCGCGCTGCTGACGAAACCGGCGAGGCGCAAGGTGGACAACCCTTGCCGCTACGTGGGGTTCGAGGTGCCCAACAAGTTCGTGGTGGGTTACGGCCTCGATTATGAGGAGCGGTACCGCAACCTCAGGTTTATCGCCGCGCTGCCCGAGGAAATGTTGGAATAGGCGCCTTGCATTCGTGACGGTCGGCGACCTGCCCGACGGGTGCCAAATGTGCGATAATTAACCGGAGTGTCCCAACGTATGAAAACCCCGGCCCGCGCCGGCCGGACCTGAAAGAGGTAGGTAGTCTTGGCGAGATTATTGAGAAGCGCCGCTTTTCCCCTCGTGATCATCCTGATCCTCGCGTTCTTCGTGATGCAGATGGTGACCCGTGACAGCGGCGAAAAGGACATAAGTTACAGCGAGTTCATCCAGAAGGTGGAGAGCGGCGAGGTGCAGTCGGTCGTGCTCGACCCCAAGGACCTGATGGCGACAGTGGTGCTTGTCGATGAGCCGGACAAGGAATATGAGGTCGGCTACACCGAGGATTATCCCATCACCAGCATCCTGGCTGCCAACGGCGTGGAATACGACTCCAAGGGCACCGGCACATCGGTCTGGTCGAACCTGCTCATCTCCGGCTTGCCGATCCTCCTGATCATCGTCTTCTGGCTCTTCCTGATGAACCAGATGCAGGGCGGCGGCAACAAGGTGATGTCTTTCGGCAAGAGCCGGGCCAAACGCACCAGCGTCGATCAGCCCAAGGTGACCTTCAAGGATGTGGCCGGCGTCAACGAGGCCGTGGAGGAGCTGCAGGAGATCCGGGAGTTCCTCGAGAACCCCAAGAAGTTCCAGAGTCTGGGGGCGAAGATCCCCAAGGGCGTGTTGCTGTATGGCCCCCCGGGCACCGGCAAGACACTGCTGGCGCGCGCTGTCGCGGGGGAGGCGGGGGTCCCGTTCTTCTCCATCAGCGGCTCCGATTTCGTCGAGATGTTCGTCGGCGTCGGCGCCTCGCGGGTGCGCGACCTTTTCGAGCAGGCCAAGCAGAACTCACCCTGTATCATCTTCATCGATGAGATCGATGCTGTCGGCCGCCACCGCGGCGCCGGCCTGGGCGGCGGCCACGATGAGCGCGAGCAGACCCTCAACCAGTTGCTCGTGGAGATGGACGGTTTCGAGATGAAGGACAACGTCATCATGATCGCGGCCACGAACCGGCCCGACATCCTCGACCCGGCGCTCCTGAGGCCCGGCCGCTTCGACCGCCAGATCGTGGTCGACCGGCCTGACCGCAAGGGCCGCGAGGACATCATCAAGGTACATACACGGGGCAAGCCCCTGGGGAGCGATATCAGCCCTGACGTGCTCGCCGGGCAGACGCCGGGCTTCACCGGCGCCGACCTGGCCAACCTGGTGAACGAGGCGGCGCTCCTGGCGGCCAGGCACGGCAAGAAGGAGATCGGCATGCAGGAGCTGGAGGAAGGCATCATGCGCGTCGTCGCCGGCCCGGAGAAGAAGAGCCGCATCCTCAGCGAGAAGGAGAAGCTCATCACCGCTTTCCACGAGGTGGGCCATGCCATGGTGGGTCACTTCCTGCCCCACGCCGACCCGATCCACAAGGTGTCAGTCATCAGCCGCGGCCAGGCGCTCGGTTACACCATCTCGCTGCCGTCGGAGGACCGCTACCTGGTTTCCAAGTCAGAGCTGCTGGACAGGCTCGCCAGCACTTTGGGCGGGCGCGCCGCGGAGGAGATCCAGTTCGACGAGGTGACCTCGGGGGCTGCCAACGACCTGCAGCAGGCTACCAGCATCGCCAAGCAGATGATCATGCGCTACGGCATGAGCGACCGGCTGGGGCCGCGCACCTTCGGCCATAACCATGACCAGCCCTTCCTCGGCCGGGAGTTCTCCCAGGAGCCGGACTACAGCGAGGAGATCGCCCAGGAGATCGACGAAGAGATCAACAAGGTCATCGAAGGCGCCCACGAGCGCGCCAAGCAGATACTGCTGGACCACAAGGCCGAGCTCGACAGGATCACCAACATCCTGGTCGAGCGCGAGACCCTGGAGAAGGAAGAGTTCGAGAAACTGCTCAGCGGGGTGACTGAAGAAGAGGTCTTCCGGGAGAAGGACGCCCGCATGGCGGCAGAAGCGGCTGAATCAGCCAGGGCGGAGAAGAAATCCCGCGAAGCACGACGCAAGGAAGCTCCTGATGAGAAGCTCCCCGGTGAGCCGCCACTGGAAGCGCCATCCTACAGCCGGGCCCTGGACCCCGAGGACAGCGGCGGCGGCCCACTTCCCTGATCCGCCATGGATCCGGAGAAGATAAAGAGCGGCGTCCGGCTGATCCTCGAAGGCATCGGTGAAGACCCCGGGCGCGACGGGCTCTCATCCACGCCGGAACGGGTCGCGGCGATGTACGAGGACATCTTCTCGGGTCTGGCGGTGGAGCCGACTTCGGTGATCAGCACGATGCCCGGCGATCGTCACCAGGAGATGATCCTGCTGAAGGACATATCCTATTTCTCCATGTGCGAGCACCACCTGCTGCCCTTCTTCGGCAAGGCCCATCTGGCCTATATCCCCAGCAAGGGCGGGCTGATCACGGGCCTGTCCAAACTGACGCACCTGGTGCAGGTGGTCGCGCGGCGCCCGCAGCTCCAGGAGCGGATGACTTCCATGATCGCCGACTCCCTGGAGGAGGCGCTCGAGCCCCGGGGCGTGCTGGTGCTGGTGGAGGCTGAGCACCTCTGCATGGCGATGCGCGGCATCCGCAGCCCGGCGCAGACGGTGACGTCCGCCGTCAGGGGCATCTTCCGCACCAACGCCGCCACCCGCGCCGAGGCGCTGTCGCTGATCAACGCCGGCAGCGGGCAGTAACAACAATACAAGCCTTCGCTGCGGGACCCCCCTGGCAGCTTAGCTATCCCCGGCGCCTACCAAAGCTTCGTCCCCCTGGGCCCATTTCATATACACTATGGGCGTGAGCTTAATAACGGCGCCGGGTGACCCGTGGACCAGAATCCTTACATCATCAGCATCGAATCCCAGGCTGAGGCCGAGCGGCTGCAGGAGCGGCTGGGAGTCGCGCCTGAGGGGATAGATATCATGGCCCCCATGGCAGTCTCGCGCCTGGTCAGGGTGGCGGGTCTGGACGCCCGCGACGCCAACATCCTCAAGCAGGAGATGCTGGCGGCCGGTGGCGACTGCGCCCTGCCGGAGGACGTCTATGACCTTGCCGGCGACGCTGCCGGGGCGCTGGTCATGGGCACCCCGGCGCAGCTCATGATGCTTGCCGAGAAACTTCGGCGCCACGGTCCCGGCCTCTATCACCTGGCCGCTGTCCTTGCTTTCAGCATCGAGAACTACGAGCGCGGCCGCAGCCGCGAAAGGCGTCTGCCGCCGGCGCTGGGGAGGCAGGGCTGGCAGGTAATGGGCATCCTCAACGTGACGCCGGACTCTTTCCATGACGGCGGCAGCTACGAGGATCCCGGCGCGGCGCTGAGGCAGGCTGAGGCCATGGTGGCCGCGGGCGCCGGCGTCATCGACATCGGCGGCGAGTCCACCCGGCCTGGCTCCGGTCCCGTCAGCGAGGAGGAGGAGCTCCGGCGCGTGCTGCCCGTGGTGGAGGCTGTGGCCGGCCTCGGCGTGCCCGTCTCCATCGACACCAGCAAGGCGGCAGTGGCCCGGGAAGCCCTGCGCCTCGGGGCCTCGATGATCAACGACATCACCGCCCTGCGGGGCGACGCCGAGATGGCCCGGCTGGCCGCGCGGCAGGGGTGTCCCGTCTGTCTCATGCATATGCAGGGCACGCCGGCGGACATGCAGAAGAAGCCCCGCTACCGGGACGTGGTGGGCGAGATCACTGCTTTCCTGCGTGACCGCGTCGCCTGGGCCGAGGCGCAGGGGATAGCAAGGGAGAACCTCGTCATCGATCCGGGCATCGGCTTCGGCAAGAGCCCGGAGCACAACCTGGAGATACTCAATCGGCTGGACGCTTTCCTGGCGCTGGGGCTGCCGGTCATGATCGGCGCGTCGCGCAAGAGTTTCCTCGGCGCTGTGCTGGAAAACGATGACAGCGGCAAGCGCCTGGCGGCGACGGTCGCCGCAACTGTGCTGGCATACGGCAAGGGGGCACAGCTGTTCCGCGTCCATGACGTCAGGGAGAACCGCGACGCCCTGCTGGTAGCCTCCGCGGTGGGGTCAGAAGGCTGATGATGCCAGGGCAGGGACAGGCGGCGGTGCTCCGAATCGAGGGCCTCGAGGTGACGGCCCGTCACGGTCTTCTGCCCCAGGAGAAGGAGAGCGACCAGCTCTTCCGCTTCGACCTGGAACTCCGGATGGGCTCCTGCCCGGCCTGCGTCAGTGATAAGATTGAGGACACGGTGGACTACGCGGCCGTCATCGACGATGTCGTGGCGGCGGCGACCACGCGGCAATACGAGCTCCTGGAGCGGTTGGCCACGGTGGTGGCCGGCGCCGTCCTCGAGCGGCATGTGACTGTCGACTCGGTGCTGGTGCGGGTGGAAAAGGCAGCGCCCCCCGTCGACCAGGCCGTCGGCTCTGTTTCTGTCATCGTCGAGGTTGAGCGTTGACGGCCCTGGGCGGGGGCCGGGAGTAGCGATATGTCGACCGCGTATCTCTCGCTCGGCTGTAATGCCGGAGATTGCCGCGCCAATCTGGCGCAGGCGGTGGGGCTGCTGGCGGACGACCCCGCGACGGAAGTGGTCGCGGTGTCCTCGGTTTATGTGACCGAACCGGTAGGTATGAAAGAGCAACCGGATTTTTTCAACATCGCGGTGGAACTGGAGACGGAGCTGGAGCCGCTGGAGTTGCTGGCAGCCTGCCGCAGCATCGAAGAGGCCCTGGGGGGCAGGGACGGCCGCGTGCCCGGGGGGCCGCGGACCATGGACATTGACATTATCCTGTACGAGCAGGTGAAAATGATGCACAAGGACCTGGCGCTGCCCCATCCGCGCATGGCGGAGCGGGCCTTCGTCATGGTCCCGCTGGCGGAGATCGCCCCCGGCAGGGAGCTTGTCGGCGGCGGCACGGTGGAGCAGAGGCTGGCGTCCCTCGACGACCCGCACCGGGTGACGAGAGACGGCGTGCTTGAAGGTTTCCCAGGAGGAAAGAGTGGTTGATTACACTGAACAGCAGGAGGAGCTGCGGGAGTTGGCGCGGGAGAAGAACGCGCTCATCATAGCCCATAACTACCAGCGGCCGGAGATACAGGATGTAGCCCACTTCACCGGCGACTCCCTGGAGCTCTCCCGCATGGCCGCCGGCACCGACGCCGACATCATCCTCTTCTGCGGCGTCCACTTCATGGCCGAGACTGCCCATATCCTGTCGCCGCAGAAGAAGGTGTTGCTGGCGGAGCTCAAGGCGGGCTGTCCCATGGCGGACATGATCACCGCCGAGGACCTGGTGAAGCTCAAGGGCGAGCACCCGCAAGCGCTGGTGGTTGCCTACGTCAACACTTCCGCTGCGGTCAAGGCAGAGACCGACATCTGCTGCACCAGCGCCAACGCCGCAACCGTGGTGGCCAACATCCCCGAGGGCCGGGAGATCATCTTCATCCCTGACCGCAACCTGGGCCATTATGTGGAGCAGAAGACAGGCAGGGAGCTGATCAAGTGGCAGGGTTACTGCCCCACGCATGAATACATCACTGCGGCTGACATACGCAGGACCAGGGAAGAGCGCCCGGACGCCGTCGTTTTGGCTCACCCTGAATGCCTGCCCGAGGTCCAGGAGATCGCCGACTCGCTGGAGAGCACCTCCGGCATGATCCGTTACGCCAGGGAATCAGCGGCGTCATCGTTCATCATCGCCACCGAGATGGGCCTGAACCACCGCCTGCAGAAGGAGAACCCCGGCAAGCAGTTCATCACGCCCACCAGGAAGGCCATCTGCCCCAACATGAAAATGACGACATTGCCCAAGGCGCTCGCGACGCTCCGGGAGGAGCGCTACGAGATACGGCTGGACGAAGAGATTCGCTCCCGCGCGCTGGCCGCCGTCGAGGCGATGGTGTCTTACACATGATGGTGCCTTTGCATGACAAGACCATATTTGCTGGCGGCAACTGACAGAGAACCACGCAGCCGTTTCTATGACGTGATCGTCATCGGGAGCGGCATCGGCGGCCTGACCGCCGCCGTTGGCGCGGCGCGCCAGTGGAAAGTGGCGCTCATCACCAAGAGCGTGCTGCGTGACACCACGACCTTCCTGGCCCAGGGTGGCATCGCCGCGGCGCTGGGTGAGCAGGACTCGCCGCAGCTCCATTTCGATGACACCATCCGCGCCGGCGCCGGCCTCTGCAACGAAGAGGCGGTGGAGATACTGGTGAACGAGGGGCCGGCCCGCGTCCGCGAGCTGATGGAGATCTGCCCCAAGTTCGACCGCGCCGGGGGCGACCTGGTGCTGGCCAGCGAGGGAGCCCATTCGGTGCCGCGCGTGGCGCACGCCGGCGGCGACTCCACCGGCAGCGAGGTCGCCAGCGCCCTGACCCGGGCGATGCAGTCCGGCAGCCGCGTCCAGGTGCTGGAGAACGAGTTCGTCGTCGACCTGCTGACCAGTGGGGGCCGCTGCGTCGGCGCTGTCTCGCTCGACCCCGGGAGCGGCGCCTTCACCCTCAATTACGCCACTGCCACCGTTCTGGCTACGGGCGGTTGCGGCCAGGTGTATTCCCTGACGACCAATCCCACGGTGGCCACCGGCGACGGTGTCGCCATGGCCTATCGCGCCGGCGCGACCATCGGCGATATGGAGTTCGTCCAGTTCCACCCCACCGGCCTCTATTCAGACGAGTCGCCCATCTTCCTCATCACCGAAGCGCTGCGGGGAGAGGGGGCCTATCTGCTCAACCACGCAGGCGAGCGGTTCATGGTGGGCATCGACCCCCAGGCGGAGCTGGGCCCCCGCGACGTGGTCGTCAAGGAGATGGTGCGGCAGATGCGCGAGTCAGGCCAGGAATTCCTCTTCCTGGACGCCACCCACCTTGATTGCGGCATGCTCCAGGAGCGCTTCCCCAACGTTTACCATAACCTCAAGGAAAAGGGCTATGACCTCTGCCGCGACCGCATCCCGGTCGCCCCGGTCTGCCATTACATGATCGGCGGCGTGGTCACCGACATCTGGGGACGGAGCACCCTGCCGGGGCTTTATGCCAGCGGCGAGGTGGCCAGCACCGGCGTGCACGGGGCCAACCGCCTGGCCAGTAACTCGCTGCTGGAGGGCCTGGTGTTCAGCGACCGGATAGTCCGTCACCTTGACAGCTACATCGGACAGGCGCGTGATGAGGCCAGAGGCGGGCGCCTGGAGCTGCCTCGCGGAGACAGGACGGGGAGCCCGGATTCTCTGGTAGCCTCCACCAGGCACAGCCTGCAGAAGCTCATGTCCTCCCGCGTCGGGACCGTGCGCAGCGAAGAGGGCCTCATGGCCGCCCTGGAGGAGATCGGCACGATGGAGGAGTCCCTCGCTTCCCCCGGAGCGGACCCGGAACAGTACGAGCTCGCCAATCTGCTGACCGTTGCCTCGCACATCGTCAAGGCGGCGCTCCTGAGGGAGGAGAGCCGCGGGTCCCAGCTGCGCGAGGACTATCCCAGCCAGGATGACATCAACTGGAAGCGCCATCTGAACTTCAGGCTCAGGGAAGAGGGGGGCGGATGAAAGGGAGATGCGGCAGATGAACCAGCAGGCCGGGGAACCGGGCAAAGTTGAGCTGGAAAGGATCGTATCGCTGGCGCTGGCCGAGGACCTGGGCGCGGCGGGCGACATAACCTCGAAGGCGATCTTCTCCGAAAGCGCATCGGGGGCGGCCCGGGTAGTCACTCGCGAGCCCTGCACCGTGTCGGGCATGGCGGCGGCTGCCGAAGTCTGCCGGCAGGTGGGGGGCCTGGATCTCCTGCCGCTGGTACAGGACGGGCAGGCGGTGCCGGCTGCCGCGGAGGTCATCCACCTCGACGGCAGCCTGCGGGCGCTGCTCTCCTGCGAGCGCACGCTGCTCAATTTCCTTTCACGGCTTTCGGGCATAGCCACTCTGACCCGCAGCTTTGTGGATGCCGTCGCTGGCACGGGGGCTACGGTGGCGGCAACGCGCAAGACCGGACCGGGGATGAGGCGGCTGGAGAAGGAAGCTGTGGTCCACGGGGGTGGAGTGGCGCACCGCGCCGGCCTCTATGACGCGGCCCTGATCAAGGACAACCACATCGCCGCCGCCGGCGGGCTCGCTCCTGCCGTCGACGCGGTGATACGCGAGCTGGGGGGAGAGGTGGAGATAGAAGTCGAGGTCGACACCATCGGGCAGCTGGCGGAGGCGGCAGAGGCTGCCGTGGACTGGATCATGCTGGACAACATGAGGGTGGAAGAGGTGCGCGAGTGTGTCGCTCTCGTCGCCGGCAGGAAGAAGCTGGAGGCATCCGGCGGGATAGGCCTGGACAACATACGGGAGTATGCGCTGGCAGGTGTTGAGCGCATCTCGGTAGGGGAGCTGACCCGTTCGGCCCCCGGCATCGACTTCAGCATGGAGGTGGACCAGTGAGCATCGAAGCCAGGATCCTCGCGGAACTTTCCGAGTACGAATACGCCTCGGGTGAGAAGATCAGCGAGAAGCTCAACATCACCCGTGCTGCTGTCTGGAAGCACATCAACAGGCTGCGGGAGCGGGGGTATGACATCAAGGCTTCGCCGCGCAACGGCTACATACTCTCGTCCCGGCCGGACAAGCTGATAGCCGCGGAGCTCCAGAACCGGCTCCAGACCAGCGTCATCGGCAGCAGTATCCAGAGCTTCGAGGAGATCGGCTCGACGGCGGACAAGGCCCGCGAGCTGGCGATGCGGGGGGTCCAGGATGGCACGGTGCTCGCCGCGGAGAGCCAAACGCAAGGCCGGGGCAGGATGGAGCGCGGCTGGGTGACGCCCCCCGGGCAGGCGATCGCCCTCTCGGTGATCCTGTACCCAGGCTTCACTCCGCCCCAGGTGCCGCTGCTGGGGCTGGCCGCCAGTCTTGCGGTCCGGCAGGCGGTCGAATCGGTTACCGGGCTCGCGCCGAAGCTGAAGTGGCCCAATGACATCTACCTGGGGGGCGGGAAAGTCGCTGGCATCCTCGTGGAGATGTCGGCCGAGCTCGACCGGGTAAAGTGGGTCGTGGTGAGCGCCGGGATAAACGTCAACAACCGCTTCGACGGCACGCCGCTCGAGGGCGTGGCGAGATCGCTCCGCGAGGCCGCCGGCGGCAGGGTCTCACGCCTGGATGTGGCCGTGGCTTTCCTGGCTGAGCTTGACCGTTATTACATCCGCGGCCTGTCAGGCAAGGCCGCAGAAGCCATCCGCTTCGACTTTGAGGCCAACGACATGCTGCAGGGCCGGGAGGTCGAGGTGCAGACGCCCACGGGTCCGGTAAGGGGGGTAGCCAGCGGGATCGACGCCGACGGCCGCCTGCTGGTGCGCGCCGCTGACGGCTCACTGAGCGCCCTCTTCAGCGGTGAGGCATCCCTTGCCCGCTCCGGCTGAGAGACCGTGACCAGATAATGTAAACAAATAGATTATAAAGGTTGACATAGGCGCCCGCGTGATGTAGATTTCCTCGAAATGTCACCACGTCAACGATGAAAGGCCAGGATACCCCATGTCCAACAGCAGATTCTCCCTGTCGAGCCTCGTACTCGTAGCCATGTTCGCGGCCCTCACGGCGGTGGGCGCCTGGATCTCCTTCCCGCTGCCCTTCAGCCCGGTGCCGGTGGCGTTTGCCAATCTCTTCGTCCTGTTATCGGGGGTGATCCTGGGCAAGTGGCTGGGGTCTCTCAGCCAGGTGGTCTACGTGTCGCTCGGCGTCGCCGGGGTACCAGTCTTCGCCGGCTTCACCGCAGGCCCGGGTGTGCTGGCCGGCCCCACCGGCGGCTACCTGGCCGGCTACGTCCTGGCTGCGTTCGTGGCCGGCGCCCTGGTGCAGTACCTGCCGCGCGCCGTACCGGATATCCCCCGCATCATCGCCGGACTGGTAACGGGAGGGCTCGCCCTGTACGTCCCGGGGATCATCTGGCTGGCAGCCAACCTTGACATCAACGTCCCGGCGGCCCTGGTCGCCGGTTTCTATCCTTACCTGCCTGGAGACGCCCTCAAGGTGGTGGTCGCCACAGTGCTCAGCGCCAGCCTGCTGCAGCAACTCCCCCAAGCGGGCCATCTGGCAACCCGGCGTCTCGCAGAAAGTGAAGAAGTAGGGTAAAATAGAGAAAACCTGTCGGAAAAGAGAGGTATCGTTGGGGGGCATCAGGTTAAGACCGCACCACCTCCTCTGCATCCAGGGGTTCAGGGGGCAGGGGTATTCACCGACTTTCATCGCCAATCTTGCCCGTCTCAAGGAGATGCTCAACGAGTTGCCCGAGACGCTGGTAGAGATAGCCACCGGCGTAGACGAGATCTGTTCCTTCTGCCCGCACATCAGCGGCGATATCTGCATGCGCCCCGGCCAGCGGGTGAATGAGCTCGACGGCAGGGTCCTCGACAGGCTAGGGCTTGCGGAGGGGGAGACGGGCACCTGGGCGGAGATGGTGGCCGGGGTACGCGACAACATCGACCCGGAGTCCCTCAAGGAACTGTGCCACGGCTGCAGCTGGCTCGACCTGGGTTTCTGCGCCAGGGGAGTCGCCACCCTCAATGGCGGCCGGAAACAGGACTGACTGACCTGCACCCGCCCATAGCGGGCAATCACGCTCTCTGCTAGAATTCACTCGCCATGACTGAACTGTTGCTTGCCATCGACGTCGGCAATACCCATACGGTAGCTGGCCTCTTCGCCGGGGATGAGCTGGTCGAGCACTGGCGCCTCTCCACTGACAGCGGCATCACGGCGGACCAGCTGGCGGCCGCCTACGCCTCATTGCTCCCGCTCTCGGGGCGCTCATTCGCTGATATCGGCAGCATCGTCATCTCAACGGTGGTTCCGTCGCTGACGGCGCAGTACCGTCAGCTGGCCGGCAGGTATCTCGGGCTGGAAGCGCTCGAGGTGGGCCCGGGCACCAGGACGGGCCTGCCGGTCCTCACCAACAACCCGCACGAGGTGGGCGCGGACCGCATCGTCAATGCCGTGGCGGCGGTCGACATCATCGGCGGACCCTGTGTCGTGGTCGACTTTGGCACCGCCACCACCTTCTGCGCCATCTCGGCGGCCAACGAGTACCTGGGCGGGGCTATCGCACCGGGAGTCGAGATCTCCCTGGAGGCGCTTACCTCCAGGGCGGCGCAGCTTTCCCGGGTGGCCATCCATGAGCCCGGAAACGTCATCGGCAAGACCACGGCTGCCTCGCTCAGGTCCGGCATCGTCCTCGGCTTCGCGGGGCTTGTCGACGGTATCGTCGAGGCGATGAAGCGGGAGATGGGAGGGGAAAAAGTTGATACAATAGCCACCGGAGGCTTTGCCGGCCTGGTCGTGCCTCACACCAGGACGCTTGACCGCGTCGACCCCCTGCTCACCCTGAAAGGTTTGAAACTCGTGCACCAAAGGAACGAAAAACAGTAGCGGGCGGCATGGTTTTCAGAAATCTGGCAGCCGGACCGATTAGATTCTATCTCACCCAATGAACCAGGAGCGCAAAATGAACCCGGAGACAACCCTGCCGGGCTCCGGCGGGGCGGAAACCGAGAACGGGGAAAAGCCGTTTATCATCGCGCATATCTCTGATATGCATGCCGGTTCACAATATTTCGTGCCGAACCTGATGGACCGCGCCGTCGTGGAGCTCAATGAACTGAGGCCCAACGTGGTGGTCACCACCGGCGACCTTACCAACGAGGGCTTCAAGCAGGAATACCTGCTGGCCAAGAGCTACCTCGACAAGATCCAGTGCGAGGACCTGCTGGTGGTGCCCGGTAACCATGACGCCCGCAACGTGGGCTACGTCCACTTCGAGGAGATGTACGGTTCGCGCCAGACGGTCTGCCACAGGGACGGCATCAGCATCGTGGGCGTTGATTCATCCGAACCGGACCTGGACCACGGGACCATCGGCCGCCATCGCTACAAGTGGATCGCGGACCAGTTCACGGTCAAGGCGGATTTCCGCGTCTTCCTGCTGCACCACCACCTGCTGCCCATACCCGGCACCGGGAGGGAACGCAACATGGTCTACGACGCCGGCGACACGCTAGAGGTCCTGCAGGCCTGCAACGTCAACCTGATCTTGAGCGGCCACAAGCACGTGCCCTACGCCTGGAGGCTCGAGGACATCTACACGGTCAACGCCGGTACCGTCTGTACCCTGCGGCTGAGGGGCAAGGTCAGGCCCTGCTATAACGTCATCGAGATCGGCAGGGAAGAAGTGACCATCTGGCGCAAGTATCCCTTCCACGATGCCGACCTGATCATCAAGTTCTCCCGCTCGGACGAAGCCTTTGAGAAATCGACCATGAACGTCAAGGAGCAACCCAGTTGAAGCGGGCCATCGCCCTGATCGACGGAGAGCACTACCCCCCTGTTGTCAGAGAGGCACTGGACAAGGTCTCCGCGGGGATGGACCTGCGCGCCGCCGTCTTCATCGGCGGCACCGAGAAGATCGACACCGCGGTGATGGGCGACTCCGACAGGAACGAGTACGGCCTGCCGGTGCTGTTGCACGACGACGCTGAGGAAGCCCTGAGGCTGGCGCTCGCCGAACACGCGCCCGACGTGGTCGTGGACCTGAGTGACGAGCCGGTGCTTGGATATGTAGAGCGGTTCCGTTTCGCCAGCATCAGCCTGGCGGCGGGCGCCGAATACCACGGCGCCGACTTCACGCTCCGCCCCCCGGACCTGCACAAGCTGACTCGCAAACCCTCGATGTCGATCATCGGCACGGGCAAGCGCATCGGCAAGACTGCGGTCAGCGGGTTCGTGTCCCGGGTAATCACCGAGGCCTTCTCCCGTGACGGCCGCGCAGACGACATCGTCATCATCGCCATGGGCCGCGGCGGGCCGCCGGAGCCGGAGGTGATTCCGGGCAAGGACAAGCGCATCGGCGTCGCCGAGCTGCTCTCCTACAGCCGCCAGGGCAAGCACGCGGCCTCTGACTATTTCGAGGATGCGGCACTGAGCTCAGTGACCACCGTGGGCTGCCGCCGTTGCGGCGGCGGGCTGGCGGGGATGCCATACGTGTCGAACGTGGTGGCCGGCGCCGAGGTCGCCGAGGGGCTCAAGGCCGAACTGCTGGTCTTCGAGGGTAGTGGGGCGGCCCTGCCGCCGATAGCGGTCGACCGGACCATCTGCATCGCTGGCGCTGACCAGCAGGATGATTACATCCTTGGATATCTGGGTACATATCGTATCCTCATGTCCGATCTGGTCGTGCTGACCATGTGTGAGGAGCCGCTGGCCAGTCCCGCAAAGGTCGCAGGCCTGATCGATGGCATCAAGGCGATCAAACCGGGGATCGAGGTAGTGCCGACGGTCTTCCGGCCCAGGCCGGACGGAGACATCAGCGGCAAGCGGGTAGCCTACTTCACGACGGCGCCGCTGGAAGTGCTCGACCACATCAGGGAGTATATCGGGAGCGAGTACGGCTGCTCGGTGGATTTCGTGTCGAACGATCTCGCCGACCGCAGGCGGCTGAGGGAGGACCTGACGGCGATCGGCGAGAAGGCCGTGGACGTCTTCCTCACCGAGATCAAGGCGGCGGCCGTCGATGTCGTCGCCGAAGAAGCGGACCGCCGCGGCGTCGAGGTGGTCTTCTGCGACAATATCCCGGTGGAGGCAGATGACCGGGGGCGGCTGGCAACGCTGGTGGAAGACCTGGCCGACGCGGCGATCACTGACTTCAAGAGGGCCCATGAGTGAACCTGAAGAACAGCAGCCGGAACATCCGGACCTGGAGATAGTCAACAAGGAGTATGGCCTGCCATACTCCAAGGGATTGATGGCCCAGTCGATCATGGCTACCGGCCTGGCGCCGGAGCGCGCCTATCGTGTAGCCCGGGAAATCGAGCAGCATCTGATCGACAGCGGCGAGTCCAGCATCTCCCTCCAGCGCATGCGTGACATTGCCCAGGAGGTGCTGGGTGAAGAGGAGGGGCACAGCTTCACCGAGCGCTACAGGCGCTGGATGCTGTTGGGGGAGCTGGAGAAGCCGATCATCATCCTCATCGGTGGGGCCACTGGTGTGGGCAAGAGCACTTTGGCCACCGAGGTGGCCCACAGGCTGGGCATCACCCGCCTGTCCTCAACCGATGCCGTGCGTGAAGTCATGAGGGCGTTCTTTTCTCCTCAGCTTATGCCCGCGATCCATTACTCGTCTTTCGAGGTCGGCCAGGTTGTCAAGGCGGTCCGCACGCGGCGCAGCGACCCCGACATCGCCGGGTTCGTCGACCAGGTTGAGAAGGTCAGCGTGGGCATCAACGCCATCATCGAGCGGGCGGTGCAGGAGGGCACTCGCATGATCGTCGAGGGCGCCCACCTGGTGCCCGGGTTCCTTGATGACAGGTCCTGGGAGCGCGCTATCGTCATCCAGTTCGTCATCGTCGTCGAGAACGAGGACAACCACCGCGGCCATTTCTACGTGCGCGACCAGGAGACCGACGGTTTCCGCGCGCTGAAGAAGTACGTCGACCACCTGCCCCAGATCCGGAGAGTGCAGGAATTCCTCAAGGGAGAGGCGCAGCACGTGGGCGTGCCGATCATCGACAACCAGAGCATCGACGACGCTGTCAAGACGGTGATGGGGGTGGTACTCGACCGTGTCAGCGAATACGAGAAGTCCAGCGGACTCGAATCTGGCGTGTCATGAGGCTCAGGATATCGGACCGTTGTTTAGCCGGTTGTGATCTGGGGTAGCATCTTTTCGAAAAAAATCGCTCCGGGGGCTTTTCAAACGGTTGTTTTTCTACTAAAGTAATAACGGCCGGTATCCGAAAACCTTTGCACGCCGGCCAGCCAGCTCTCCCAGGTTGTGAAATCGCTATCATTCCACAGGGCCTTTCCGGAGCAGTACGTGTTGACCGGCGGCCAGAATGCTGATCAGGACTGACGGATCGGCGAGAGCGGCCGCTACCTGGCGGCCCAGGGGCAGAGATTATAAGACCACATTGTTCGTTCATCAATTTGCCGGGGCGAGGGATCGCCTGAAAATACTACCAGGATGAAAAAAATGGAAGCCGTAGAAGATCAGGAACAGCAGAACGACGAAAAAGCGGAGAAGGAAGTAAAAAAAGAGGCCAAGACGACCAAGACCTCCAGCCGCGCCGCCGCGGCCAAGGCTGAAAAGGCGGAGAAGGCCGAGAAGGCGACCAAGGCCGTGAAGGTTGAAAAGGGCGGCAAGGATAACGATGCCGACGAGGAGGTCAACGTCAGGAAGGGTACCCTCGACCTGCTGCCGGACGGATTCGGTTTCCTGCGGACTCGCGGCTACACCCAGAGTGACAACGACATATACGTCTCTCTGTCCCAGATAAGGCGCTTCAACCTGAGGCGCGGGGACGAAGTAACCGGCCAGGTGCGTGAGCCGAAGGACAGCGAGAAGTACAACGCCCTGCTCAAGATCGAGGCCGTCAACGGCATGGACCCGGAGGAGGCGCGCAACCGCCCTAACTTCGATTACCTGACGCCGCTGTTCCCGATCGACAGGCTGCGCCTGGAGACCGAATCCACCGAGATCGCTACCAGGGTGATAGACCTCATAGCTCCCATCGGCAAGGGTCAGCGTGGACTTATCGTCTCGCCGCCCAAGGCCGGCAAGACGACCATCCTCAAGAACCTTGCCAACAGTATCACCGAGAACCACCCCGACGTCTACCTACTGGTCCTGCTGGTGGACGAGCGCCCGGAAGAGGTGACCGACATGGAGCGCTCGGTGGACGGAGAGGTAGTGAGCTCGACCTTCGACCAGCCTTCAGAGAACCATGTCCAGGTGGCGGAACTGGTGCTGGACCGGGTGAAGCGCCTGGTGGAGTCGGGGCGAGACGTCGTCGTGCTGCTCGACAGCATCACGCGGCTGGCGCGCGCCTACAACCTGACAGCGCCTGCCAGCGGCAGGATTCTCTCCGGAGGCGTCGACTCGACGGCGCTGTTCCCGCCGAAGAAGTTCTTCGGCGCTGCCAGGAACGTCGAGGAGGGCGGCTCCCTGACGATCATTGCCACTGCCCTCGTGGATACCGGCAGCCGCATGGATGAAGTCATCTTCGAGGAGTTCAAGGGCACCGGCAACATGGAGCTGCATCTGGACCGCAAGCTCGCCGACAAGAGGATTTTCCCGGCGATCGACATAGAGCGTTCCGGCACCCGCAAGGAAGAACTGCTGATGGAAGAGAAAGAGGCGGCACAGGTCTGGAAGCTGCGCAACGTGCTGCACGCGGTCGACCCCGGCGCCGCCATCGAGCTGCTCATCTCCAAGCTGCGGGATACCAAGAACAACGAGGAGTTTCTCAAGCAGATCCAGAAGAACTCGTCAAAATAGCGGAAAGCGCAGGCAAAGACAATGAAGCCGGGCGTAAGCCCGGCTTTTCTCTTTGTGAAAATGCGGA
>QZKG01000028.1 GCA_003599855.1 Gaiellales bacterium
GGGCGCGGCCCATCTGGTGCCATGTTATCCGGACGCGTGTCCGTCCGGGCGCCGTGCCGAAGACTAAGGGTTCTATATCCTGCCGGATATCTCCTCGGCCAGCGCCTCCACGTCGCTTCTCATCGAGGTGATCTCGGGCATGTCGTCGCCGATGCTGAAGTAGTTGAGCGAGTAGGTGTTGCCGTCCTGGACCCACTGGATGAAGATCATTTCTGCAGCCTCGTTGACTTCGATGTTCCCTCTGTCGCCGATGTCGACCGACTCCAGGGCCGGGTCGTCGACGTAGAAGAGCTCACCGGCCTGGACCATCAGGATGACCGACTGGTTGGAAGTCTCCGAATCCCACTCCCAGACGCACTCTCCCAGCACCATGGGCGTGTTGGGGGTACCCTTGGTGGCTTCCTTGCGGAACAGGTCGTTGGCGTCCTTCTGGGTCAGCAGCTCACAAGCATCGATCTCCTCCCCGGTTCCCAGCTGCTCCTCCGCCTGCTCGACGGCCTTGTCGATGGCCTCATCGACGCTCACTTCGTCCTCGCCGCAGGCAGCCAGCGCGAGCGCAAGCACGAGGGCAAGCGCCGCCGCCAGTACCATCCTCATGATCTTGTTGTTCAATGTTCCTCCATTTCATAAATGCCCGGAGGCGGTTGCCGGCCACAAAACCGCCATCCGGCCATGTCACATGCCTGAAGCCGGTATTGTCTTTTTATTGCAAGCGGGGTTACCAGTCAAGGCCAGCGCGCGGGATGCACCTGGGAAAAGGACATGGGGCGGGATGATGGAATAATAGGGGGAGTTCAGGGAAAAGGGAAAAAGGCCGCACAGGCGGCCGGAGAGGAGCGCCGATGAGCTGGCTGACTTTCCTGATCGTGGGGCTCATCGCCGGCTGGCTGGCCGGCGTCATCACGCGGGCTGCCGGTTTCGGCTGCATCATGGACATCGTCGTCGGCGTCATCGGCGCCGTCATCGGCGGCTGGCTGCTCTCCCTCATCGACATCGTCCCCAATAGTTTCCTGGGCCATGTGGGCACGGCCACGGTGGGCGCCGTCCTCTTCCTGCTGGTCCTCAACGCCGTCGCCGGTCGGCCCCCGGGCCGCCGCTAGGGCAGCACATCCAGCCCTGCCTGCCTGCTTCATGCCGCGCTCATCCGCCCACCACAGTGATCGTATCGCTTCCCTCGAACCTGGTACCGTCCGTCAGCATGCCGCTCAGGGTCAGCTGCGTCTTCCCGCCCGGCCCGGCAGAGGCGCCAGTCAGGCTGCGGTCGAACCTGACCAGACGCTCATGGATCCCGTCGGCGTCATGGTCGGTCAGGAACGAGCCGGGGTCGGTGACAAACCCGTAGCGCGCATCCGAGACGGCGGGCACTCCGGCCAGGACGACGGTGGCGATGTCGACGTCGGCCACGTCATGACCTTCGGGCAGCTCGATGTAGGCAGTCACGAACAACCCCTTGCTTCTCAGGTTGAGCGTGTCCGGGTCGATATCCACCGTGGCCGTGATGACAGGAGCGACGACAGTCCCGCGGGCGAGGAAGTCATCGGCGTTGACTGCGACCGGACCCCAGTAGTCCTCGTCGAAGCCGAATCCGATCCTGCCCCAGGTATAGTCCGTGTTGGTCACTGTCAGACTGCGGGACGCGCCGGTGTCCAGCCGCGTCACTGTCGCGGTGAGGTTGGCGCCGTCACGCCTTACCGTGATGCGATGGTCCATCGTCAGGATGTGCCTGTCGGGCCAGAGCGGCAGCGAGCCCAGCGTGCCTGAATCGACGCTCCTGAAGACAAGCCTGTTGTCGAACATGGTCTGAGCGACATAGTAATTGGACTTGTCCTGCCAGCTGAAGAGCAGGCCGTCCCAGCCCATGGAAGCTTGGGAATAGCGGAAGGCAACAGCGCCCTCGAGGCATTCCACGAACTCCTGTCTGTAGAGCCTGGAAGCAAACGGGAAGTGGCTGGAAGGCCCAGGATACGAGTACCTCAGCACCTGGCTACCGCCTAGCAGGGTGACCTGGTATCGGTCCGGCTGCGGCGGCGGCGCGGGCGACCACCTGAAGCTGACGCCGTCCCAGTAGTCATACGCCGGCGGATTGGTCCCCAGCGGGTACGACTCGAAATCATCGCTGAATTCGTGCTGTACGAGGGGAGGTGCGCGAGCGTTGATGGACATGCCGGCGAACACGACGAGCCACAGTATGACCAGCGCGGACATCTTCAGTGCGAGCTTCATCTCCAATCCCCCTTCACTGATGCTTGCGCATCGATTGAAGATATGTCCACACACTTATATACAGGGCTGCCGGTGACACGGGGATATTCCTTTATTCCCGGATTTAGGGGGGATAAAAGCACGCAGTCTGCCGCGCGGCCGGCTTCCGGCTTAATCCCAGCACCACAAACTGTTAAGATATGGCGGTCATGGCTGACAAGGAAACCAGAACCCACAGCATCGATGAACTCGGCGAGCTCCTCTCGCGCATCAGGGAGAAGTTCCAGTGGCTGGGTGATTACCTTTGACCCGGCCGCTCTCGAGGAACAGGTAGCAGGAATTGAAAAGCAGATGCAGCAACCGGGCTTCTGGGATGACAAGCACGTCGCCGCGAAGGTAAGCTCGGATTACCGCCGCGCCAGGCGCCGCCTGGACCGTTTCGGCAGGACCAGGGCGGAAGTCGAGGACGGTGAGGCCATGGTGGAGATGGCCCGCGAGGAGTCCGCCGCCAGCGGCCCGGAAGCGGCCGCGTCCTTCATCGAGGAGACCTGGCAGTCGCTCAGCGAGACCCTTTCCCACCTGGCCCGGCTGGAGGAGGAACGCCTGTTCAGCGGGGAATACGACGACGGCGACGCCATGCTCACGATCCACCCGGGGGCCGGCGGCACCGAGTCCCAGGACTGGGCGGAGATGCTCCTGAGGATGTACCTGCGCTGGGCCGACAACCGCGGCTTCAAGACCGAGATCAACGAAGCCACCGCCGGCGACGACGCCGGCCTCAAGAGCGCCACGGTCACCATCCACGGAGAGAATGCCTACGGCCTGCTCTCGGCCGAGCGGGGAGTGCACCGGCTGGTGCGCATCTCGCCCTTCGACGCGGCCAACCGCCGCCACACCAGCTTCACCGCCGTAGAGGTCAGCCCCCTGGTGGAGGAGGACGTCGAGGTGGAGATCGACGAGAAGGACCTGCGGGTGGAGACCTACCGCGCCAGCGGCGCCGGCGGCCAGCACGTCAACAAGACCGACTCCGCCGTGCGCATCACCCACATCCCCACCGGCACGGTGGTACAGTGCCAGAACGAGCGTTCCCAGATCTCCAACCGCGCCACCGCCATGAAGCTGCTCAAGGCGCGGCTGCTGGAGCTTGAGGAAAGGAAGCGCGCCGAGGAGATGGAGAAGGAGCGCGGTGAGGTGATGGAGATCGCCTGGGGCAGCCAGATCCGCTCCTACGTGCTGGCGCCTTACCAGATGGTCAAGGACCACCGCACCGGTTACGAGACAGGCAACACCCAGGCGGTGCTCGACGGCGGCATCGACGGGCTCATCCACGAATACCTGGTGCTCAAGGCGGGAACGGCATCAGGACAACAGGGTCGGGAGTGAATGAGTGGCAAGGAGGGATCAAGCTGAAATACCCGCGCGCGAAGATCGTCAGGGCCCTGGCCGGTTTTTTCGGAGATGATGACCGCCGGATAGAGCACGCCCTCCGGGTGCTGCACCACGCGGACAACCTCATGTCACAGAGGGACGATTGCGACCCGGATATAGTGGTCGCGGTGGCGCTCCTCCACGACGTGGGCATCAAGCCGTCCGAAGAGAAGCTCGGTCACAACAACGGCCGCACCCAGGAAGAGTACGGTCCACCGGTGGCCCGGGAGCTGCTTGAGTCCCTGGGATTTCCTCCGGAGAAAATCGGCGTTGTCGAGGACATCATCGGCAACCATCACTCGAAATCGAGGTTTGATTATCCGGAGCTGGAGTTGCTCAAGGAGGCTGACCGCATCGTCAACCGGGACGAAAAGGTCTGAGAGACAGCGCCTTGCGTTTACCCTTCCGCTGTTGATTCCGGTAGAATCCATCTAGCCGCGTGTTGCGGCGGCCCTTGTATGTTTCCGACCCGAACGAGGTGCGTGAGCGTGATAAGCATCGCATTGCCAAAGGGGAGCCTGCAGGAGCAGACCCTCAAACTGTTCGCCGAAGCCGACCTGCCAGTAAAGCGTAATCCGCGGGAGTACACCGTGTCGGTCGCCGACGAGCGTATCAGCAAGGTGAAGATTCTCAGGCCCCAGGAGATCCCCAAGTATGTCGAGGAGGGCTATTTCGACCTGGGCATCTCCGGGCTGGACTGCATCACCGAGGCCGGCGTCGACGTGGTGGAGGTGGCTGACATGCCTTACTCCAAGACGGGCACCGGGGTGATGGAGATGGTCGTCGCTGTGCCTGAGGACTCGGATGTCCAGGATGCCCGGGACATCAAGCCGGGCAGCAGGGTGACCACGGAGTTCCCCAACATCACCAGGAAGTACTTCGCCGGTCTGGGAATCGACGTGGAGGTCTTCTACTCCTACGGCGCCACCGAGGCCAAGGTGCCGGACCTGATGGACGTGGTCGTCGACCTCACCGAGACCGGCTCCACCCTGAGGCGCAACCGCCTCAGGATCGTCGCCACGATCATGGAGTCGAGCACCCGCCTCATCGCCTGCAGGGCCGCCTGGGAAGACCCGGCGAAGCGCAAGGCCATCGAGGAGATACGCACGCTGCTGCTCGGCGTCATCGAAGCCCGCGGCCGCGTGCTGCTGTCCATGAACGTGGCCCGGGACCGCCTCGAGGAGGTCATCAGCGTCCTGCCGGCCATGAAGAACCCCACCGTCTCGACCCTGCACGACTCCGACTACCTCGAAGTGACTACGGTGGTGGACAAGAATACGGTTAACGTCATCATCCCCGAGCTGAAGGCCAAGGGGGCGGAGGATATCCTCGAGCTGGCGATATCCAAGATCGTGCGTTAAGGCGGGCAGTCTGAGCCGTGAACGATGTCTGCGCGAGCATCCTGCTGTCTTCGGGCTGGCTTAAGCCGCGCCAGCTGGCGGAGCTGCCGCGCCACGAGTGGCGCCCGGCGCTGATTGACGCCATGGCGCGGCGGGGAGTCGGTGAGACACGGGAGCTGAAGGCAAGGCTCAACAGCGAGCTGGCCCTCAGGGTTGAAATCTACCAGCACCTGCGCGAAGCGGGTATCCACCCCCGGGAGCTGGCCGGCATGGGCACGGCCGCGCGCCGCGAGGCCCTTCTTGCCGAACTGCATGAGCGCCGGGGCACACCGTTCAGGGCTATGCGTGACTGCGATGACAGGCGGCTCCTGGAGATTGCTTCCTCGGAGCAGCTCTCCGGGCGGCTGGGGCCCCTCGTCGATGGGCTGGAGAACGTGGGCAGGGCCGCGCCGGTCGCCTACGGGCTTGCCGATGGCGGCGGCCGCCCCATGGACGCGCTCAAGGTCCTGCCCCAGGGCTCCGGAGACTATCTGGGCATCTATCACTCCCGGATCGGGGACGCCTACCGCCTGCAGGTCGCCCGTAGTGAAAACCTCATCAACTGGGACCGTATCGCCGAGCTGGGCGACCACAACCACCAGGGTGACATCAAAAGGCTGGGCGGCGGCTATCTTGTCGTCAACGAGAGGGATGAGCCGCGCCGGGGTAATCACCTCCGTTTCCGCTACTACGAATCCCTGGAAAGGCTCGCGGCTGACGAGCCGCACCTTGACCGCGACATCCCCCGGTCGCTGTCGCGCTGGAACGAGGGCACCCCTGACATCCGGCATATAGAGGGGGCGGACCCGGAGCGGAGCGCCATCTTCATCGGTTTCCACCACTATCGCCGCGACGGTGTCATCCGCAAAGTCGACAGGCTGGCAGCGGGGGTGCTGTCGGGTTTTAGCCGCTGGACATCCTGGGTCGACGAACCCGCCAACCAGGCGCTCGCCGGGCTGGGATTCAAAGGCAACTTCGGCAGCCGTTGCTCTTTCCTGTGGGATGACTCAACCTGGCTGATCCAGGAAGCGCAGCTCAGGTGGAAGGACTGGTCCTCCTGGCAGGTATTGCTGGGAAACGGCCGGTCATACATCCGGTTGGTGCCGCGCACTCCGGGGGCGTCCCGGTCGTTCGCCAACCCCTGTCTGGTGCGTTTGCCGGAAGGCCGTTTCGCCGCGGCATTCTTTTTACCGCATCAGGGAAACATCCAGGGCGAGGAGGGAGAGCTTCTGTACGCAGTCACGGTGAAACCGCGCAGCTGACAGAGGCGTCGCCGCCCCCGGCCTCCCGTTTCCTGGTGTTTCAGGTTCGCCCGCCCGGTGACGATAGTGGAGAGGGATGGGGGCCAAGGCATTGAAATAAGGAGCGAAGGAGGGCGGACGCATGGCAGCCTGAGGGCGCCGCGCGGTTCCGCCCGGATTTTTTTCAGGGATGGCGGCAGGCATGGATCAGGAACAATCCAGCAGTAATGGGCACCAGGCCCTTGATGCATTTATTCTGGTGGCTGTCGTGTTCGTGGCGCTCGCCAGCGTCATCGCCCTGGTCGAGTGGGGGATGGGTTCGCTCAGGCTGGCCAGGCTGGGGCAGGACCTGGTGCCCGTCGCCCCCGCCACAGCGATATGCTACCTGTTGCTGTGCGCCCTGCTGCTGGTGCGGCGGCTGCGGCCGGAAGCCGGTTACCTGGCCGCGCTCCACTGGCTCCTGGCCGGCACGGTCATGGCGGCGGGGGCGGTCATCCTGGCGGAGTTCGTCATCGATACTCTCGCGGGGTTCGACCTGGACCTGGAGCGGCTGCTGGTCAGGGAGATGCGTCATCCCGAAGGTTTCGTTGTCGGCCGCATGTCCCCCCTGACCGCTTCCCTCTTCATCCTGCTGTCCATCTCGGTCTTCTCCTCTTTCATGGCCGGCAGGCGCCGGAAACGGGTCCTCTTCCTCGTCTCCCAGAGCACGGCGACGACTGTCTCCACTACAGCATGCCTGCTACTTGTCGGTTACTGGTACGGCGCGCCGCTCCTGTACGGCGGCGCAGTGACCCCGGTCGCCCTGACCACGTCGTTCGGGTTATTAGCCCTTGGCGCCGTCCTGCTGGTGGAGACCCCGCGGGCCTGGCTGCGAGCCTGGCTATCGAGCACGTCCGTGGCCGCCCGCTTCACCCGCCTCACCGTCCCGGTGACGATCATCCTCATCCTGCTGGCGGGCTGGGTGCATTCCCGCTTCGCCTTCGCCGGTGGAACGATTGACTTCTCCCTGATCGCCCTTGTGACCGCGGGCACGGTGGCCCTGTTGACAGTGGCTGCCGCCCGCCGGATACAGGCGACGGTGACGGCCGCGGAGCAGTCCCTGCGCGAGCGGCAGGAGTTCGCCGAGGGGCTGATAGAATCTTCCGCTGTCTGGATCTGGCGGACTGACACGGAGTTAAGGCACACTTACACGAACTCGTTCGTCACCAGCCGCCTCGGATACAGGCCCGAAGAGTTCCTCGCCTTCGACACGATGGAGCTGATCCACCCCGATGACCGGGACCTGATGCGGGTTATCGTGCGCGAGGCCGTATCCGCGAAGCAGGGGTGGAGTGGCAAGGTGCTGCGCTGGCGGCACAAGGACGGCGGCTGGCGCCACATAGAGACAAGCGGCGCACCCCTGTTCGACGCAGCCGGCGCCTTCACGGGGATGCAGGGGGTCGACCGCGATGTCACCGAGCGTATCCAGGCCGAGGAGGCGCTCAGGGAATCCGAATCCAAATTCCGGACGCTCTTCGATATGTCGACCGACGGCATCTTCATCCTCGACATGGAGGGCAACTTCATCGACGTCAACCGCACCGCCCACGAGCGGCTGGGCTACGCCAAGGAGGAGATGCTGGCCATCAGCGTCAGCGAGCTCGACCCGCCCGAGTTCGCCGCGCGGGTCCCCGAGAGGCTCGCGCAGATCAGGGAGCACGGGCAGGCCATCTTCGAATCAGCCCACACCAGGAAGGATGGCAGCGTGATGCCGGTGGAGGTCAACTCCCGCGTGATCGAATACCGGGGCGAGCCTGCCCTCTTCAGCGTCATCCGGGACATCACCGAGCGCAAGCGGGCCGAGGAGGCGCTCAGGGAATCCGAATCCAAGTTCCGCAGACTGTTCGACCTGCTCAGTGACGGCATCTTCATCCTGGACATGGAGGGTGGGTTCATCGATGTCAACCGCACTGCCCACGAGCGGCTGGGCTACACCAAGGAGGAGATGCTGGCCCGGAGGGTTTCCGACATCGTGCCCCCGGAGATAGGGGCCAGAACCCCCGAGAGGATCAGGCAGATCAGGGAGAACGGGCAGGCCATCTTCGAGTCGGCCCATATACGCAAGGACGGGAGCGCGATGCCGGTTGAGGTCAACGCGCGCCTGATCGACTATTACGGGAAGCCATCCATGTTCAGCGTCATCCGGGACATCACCGAGCGCAAGCTGGCAGGAGAGGAACAGGAGAGGCTGCGGGAGCAGCTGGCCCGGGCGCAACGGATGGAGTCGGTCGGGCGTCTTGCCGGGGGCGTCGCCCATGACTTCAACAACATGCTGGGCGTCATAATGGGCCACGCGGAGATCGCCAAGGCGCGCTTCGACCCCTCAGACCCCACGTTCCATGACCTGGAGGAGGTCTATAATGCGGCGCAGCGCTCCGCTGATCTTACCCGGCAGCTGCTGGCCTTCGCCCGCCGCCAGGCGACCTCGCCCAGGGTCATCCGGCTGGACGAGACGGTCGGGAGCATGCTCGGGATGCTCAGGCGCATGATCGGTGAAGAGATAGAACTGGAGCTGGAAGCGGCCCCGGACCTGTGGCTGGTGAGGATCGACCCTTCACAGGTGGACCAGATAATGGCCAACCTCCTGGTGAATGCCAGGGACGCCATCGAAGGCGCGGGGAAGATCTCCATGTCCATCGACAACAGCGAGGTGGATGAGGCTACCGCTGCCGGCAAGGTCGGCTTCGCAGCGGGCGAATACGTGAGGATCTCGGTCAGCGACGACGGCCGCGGCATAGACCCGGAGATCCTCGATCACGTCTTCGAGCCCTTCTTCACCACCAAGGGCATGGCCGAAGGCACCGGCCTGGGGCTTTCCACTGTCTACGGCATCGTCAAGCAGAACGACGGTTATATAAACGTCGAGAGCGTCCCGGGAGAGGGGACGACCTTCGAGATATACCTGCCCCGTTACACTGGTGCGCCGGAGGAGGGCGGCTCAACGGCGGCCACCGGCACAGTCGGGGGCGAAGGGGAGACAGTCATGCTCGTGGAGGACGAGCCCACCGTATTGAAGATGACAGAGACGATGCTGCGGCGCCTGGGCTACAAGGTGATCACGGCGCCCGGCCCGTCCGAGGCCATCAACCTCGCCCGCGAGCACAGCGGCGCGATCGACGTCCTGGTCACCGACGTGGTCATGCCGGAGATGAGCGGCCGCCAGCTGGCGGACCAGGTAGCTGAGATCATGCCGGGGATCGGCTGCCTCTTCATGTCCGGCTATACCGCGGACGTCATCTCGGACCACGGGGTGATCGACGACGACGTCAGCTTCCTGCAAAAGCCGTTCACCGCGCAGCAGCTTGCGGGTATGCTGAGGGATGTCCTCAGGCGAAAGGGCCAGGCGGGGCGCGCCTGACGGCGCACCCCGCTGCTGACATTCGCCCGCGCGTCTACTGCGCCAACTCGGCTTCCACTCCATGAGCCGGGACGCTTTCCTCATCTTCAGCCGCGCTCAGGGGAAACCGGTGCGGCGGCGTCTTGATGAAATAATCCCTCGCACTGATGGGCGGTATGAGGGCGGGGGTGCGGGTGTAGACGAACTCGTCGTCACAGGCCGGGTAGGTCCGGTCGACCTTGCCGACGATGTTCTCGTTCGTACAGTAGTCACGGACACGGTTCTTGCAGATGTAATTCTCCCTGTCGTAATGCTTGCAGCGGGGGCATGCCTGGCTGCAGCTGGACAGGTGCCGCTTCAGAGCTATGAAGTGGCAGTCTCCACATGTGTATTTCGTGGCCTCAGACATGGTGTCACCTGCCTTCTCAGGTAGAACGACGCGTGGTCACCGAGCGTAGCGCGTGCTGCCATGAGTCCCCCACGCCTCACTGATGAGTAGATCACGCCAAACCTCCTTGCCTCGCCTTGCGGATCACTGCATATGTATTTGTGAAAACCTGTGCAAAATACCTTTTTTTAAGGCTAAGGCGTTCCATCCATTTATGACGCCCCACAAACCCCTAAAACAGCTCCGCCGGCGCGGCTTCTCGCGGGGGGCGGGCCTGGCGGTCCGGTACCGCAGAAACCCCGTGTTCAAGCGGGTCACTGCCGTCTTCTCCGGGGGGGGAATGCTGAAATATGGTGTGGGGGTATATACGGAGGGTGAAAAATGCAAGGCGCCGGTTGTGGATTTTATTGCCGGCATGGGATACAATAACGACTCGATTAAGGAATCTCCCCAGATTACTTAATAAGGGCGGCAGAAAATGAGGACTCTGGTTCTCGGCGATGTTCACGGGGGGCATCGCGCGCTTCTCCAGTGCCTTGAGCGGTGCAGCTTCGATTACGAGGCCGACAGGCTCATCTTCCTGGGGGACGCTACTGATGGCTGGTCGGAATCACCCCTCGTGATAGAAGAGCTCCGACGCGTCCATAACCTTATCTACATCCTCGGCAACCATGATGTCTGGTTCATGGACTGGCTGGCTGCGGGCTGGGAGCCGTATGCCTGGATCAGCCAGGGCGGCCGGACCACGATCGACGCTTACGGCCCCCTGGAGTGGCAGGTGCTCAAACGCGAGCACCTTGAATTCCTGCAGTCGGCGGTCCTGTGCTTCGTGGATGACGCCGACCGGCTGTTCGTCCACGGCGGCATCGACCGCCGGGTCTCCCTCGATTACCAGCAGAAAGAGTACATGATCCGCGACCGCCGCGTCTTCTATTCAGCCGATGGCGTCCGCGGATTCGACGAGGTGTTCATCGGCCACACGCCCACGACCATCATCCGGGACAGCTCCCGACCGCTCAACTTCGGCGGGCCGGACAACACCTGGCGCATGGATACAGGCGCAGCCTCGGACGGCTGCCTCTCGATCATGGAAGTGGAGACACACAGGTTCTGGCAGTCAGACCCCCTGGGCGAGCTCTACCCGGATGAGGATGGCCGCCCGGAATACCATCGGGAGACGCAACCTGCCAGCCCCTGGCGCCGGCTCCTGACCCGCGCCGGCCGGTAGCGCCGGCCTCCTTCTCTACCGATGCGGCTGCTGTTCCCCTGCAAGCCGCACTGCATTTCGATTCCCTCCGCGACTGGAATCTGAAAAACACGCGCCGATAGAGTACGTGACCCGATGTTTCCAGGAGGCGGTTTCCTTTATGGCATACTCCGTGATGCGTGAGCGGGAAGGGCGGTTGCTGCTCTGCCCCGACCGCAGGGAGAAGAAGACGCTGGCAATCACAGGTATCGTAGCCGGAGTTCTGCTGCTGGCCATGGCCGCCTACAGCCTGCTCAGGGAGGAGCCCGACCTGACCGGCGGATAACCTTATTAGGATCAGGGTCGGGGAGGTCCCCGTTTGTTGGGGGGACCACCGGCTTAAAGCGGTTCTGAAAGAAGGGAGTCCGGGAGTGAAACTGAAGAACGGCGGCCGCGATTTCCAGGAGGTCTTTGCGCGGCTGAGAGACATGTTGCGAGAGTACCGATCCCGCCTGAAGGTGGTCGACGACGAGCCTGGCAAGTATTACCTCAACGGGGCATACTCGGAAGAGTACGGGAAGGAGCGCTTCTTCGGGGCTGTCATCATCCAGAAGAACTACGTCAGCTACTACCTGATGCCGGTCTACATGTTCCCCGAGCTGCTGGACGGTGTATCGCCGGAGCTCAGGAAGAGGATGCAGGGAAAGTCCTGTTTCAACTTCGCGAAGGTCGACGAGAAGCTGATGGGAGAGCTGAAAAGGTTGACGCAAAAGAGCTTCGCCCGCTTTGAAAAAGAGGGCGGCGCGACGCGGCCCTGACCCCTCCTTTCTTGCACACAGGGCTGTTTCGTTAGATAATGCTTGACGGCAGGGAATGTCGACAGGAACGTTCCCCCCTGCAAAACCCCGCTTCTTTGGAGGCACACCGCTGGATATCCAGGAACTGAACGAGAAGGCCAGCCTGCTGCGCCAGGAGGTAGTGCGCATGGTCGCCGAGGCCGGCTCCGGCCATCCCGGCGGCTCTTTGTCGTCGGCGGATATCGTCGCGGCTCTCTATTTCCAGGTGATGAATCACAGGCCGGATGACCCGAAGTGGCCGGAGCGGGACCGTTTCATCCTCAGCAAGGGGCACTGCGCCCCGGTGATGTACGCGGCCCTGGCCCACAGCGGCTATTTCCCCCTCTGCGACCTTTTGAACCTGCGCAAGATCGACTGCCACCTCCAGGGGCACCCTGACATGAACAAGACCCCCGGGGTGGAGATCTCCTCCGGCTCATTGGGCCAGGGGTTATCGACGGCGGTGGGCGTAGCGCTCTCGATGCGGCTGGACGGGCTGCCGGGCCACGTCTTCGTCCTCACCGGGGACGGGGAGTCCCAGGAGGGCGAGATCTGGGAGGCGGTCATGGCCGCGGCCCACTTCGGGCTGGACAACATCACTGTCATTGTCGATGCGAACGGCCTGCAGATCGACGGTTTCACAAAAGACGTAATGAACGTCGAACCTTTATCAGACAAGTATGAGTCCTTCGGCTGGACAGCTCGCACCGTCGACGGCCATGACATGGCGGCGGTGGTGGATGCGCTCGAATGGAGCCGCGGCGTTGCGGGCCCGGCGGCGATCGTAGCCCGGACGGTCAAGGGCAAGGGCGTCTCCTTCATGGAGAACGAGGCCGGCTGGCACGGCAAGGCGCCGTCGGTGGAGGAAGCAGCCCGGGCCTTGCGGGAACTCAGGGGGGAAGAAGAATGAGCGAGCAGAAGCCGCGCGCCACGCGGGAAGCATACGGCGAGGCCCTCCTGGAGCTGGGCAGGCGCCATGACGACGTGGTGGCGCTGGACGCCGACCTGGCGGGCTCCACCAAGAGCGCTGCTTTCGGCAAGGCTTTCCCCGACAGGTTTTTCAACGCCGGCGTTGCCGAGGCCAACATGATGAACATGGCCGCCGGGCTCGCCGTCGGCGGCAAGATCCCCTATGCGTCCACCTTCGCGGTCTTCGCCACCGGCCGCGCCTTCGACCAGATACGGCAGGGCATCGCTCAGCCGAACCTGCCGGTGCGCGTCTGCGCGAGCCACGGAGGCCTGACCGTGGGCGAGGACGGCTGCACCCACCAGTCCATCGAGGACATCGGGCTGATGCGCCTGCTGCCCAACATGAGAGTGGTGGTGCCGGCTGATTTCAACCAGACTTTCGCGGCGGTGCTGGAGAGCCACGACCTTCCCGGCCCCATGTATATCCGCACTGGCCGCCCCGCGGTGCCGTTCCTCTACGACACGCCCCCGACAGGACTGGGCCGCGGCGCCGACGTGCTGCGGGAAGGCACCGACATCTCCCTGTTCGCCTGTGGCATAATGGTATCCAGGGCGCTCGACGCCGCCGAGATCCTGGCGCAGAGGGATATCAGCGCCGAGGTCGTGAATGTCAGTGTCATCAAGCCCATCGACATCGACACGGTGGCTGCCAGCCTCGAGAAGACCGGCTGCGGCGCCACCGCGGAAGAGCACAGCATCATCGGCGGCCTGGCCGACGCGGTCCAGGAGGTTGCGGGCGAGCTTTGCCCCGTGCGACTCGGCCGCCTCGGCGTGAAGGATACCTTTGGAAAATCCGGCCATCCGGAAAAGCTCCTGGAAGAGTTCGGTCTCACTGCCGGCGACCTGGTGAGCCTGGCGGAGCATGTCCTGGCCACCAGCAATAAATAGCGGCACAAACGCCTTAAATAAAGGAAAAACTGCAGTTCTCGACATTCCCGGCCTTTCTCCCGTTGCCAGTTCGACTTCTCCTGCGCCTTAAAATAATGCTATGGTGTCAGGCTGGAAAGTCATAAAGAGGTGTGATTCATGATCAAGTTTGAAAACGTGACCAAGCATTACGACATGGGTAATGTGGGTCTGCAGGACGTCAACGTCCATATCGAGCGGGGCGAGTTCGCCTTCCTGGTGGGCCACAGCGGCTCCGGCAAGTCGACTTTCATCCGGCTCATCCTGAAGGAGCTGGAGCCCAATGAGGGCACGGTGACCGTCGCCGGCCGCAACCTGCAGCGCATGCGGCGTTCGGCGGTGCCCTATCACCGGCGCAACATCGGCTGCGTCTTCCAGGACTTCAAGCTGCTGCCCAACAAGACGGTGGCGGATAACGTGGCTTATTCCCTGAGGGTGACCAACCAGCCGGCGCGGGCCATCCGGCGCAAGGTCCCCGAGATCCTGCAGCTGGTGGGCCTGGGCGAGAAGATGAACAACCTGCCCGACGAGCTTTCCGCAGGGGAGCAGCAGCGCGTCAGCGTCGCCCGGGCGTTCGTGAACCACCCGTCGCTGCTGGTGGCCGACGAGCCCACGGGCAACCTCGACCCGGATACCTCGGTGGGCATCATGCAGCTGCTCTACCGCATCAACCGCACCGGCACCACGGTGCTGATGGCCACCCACGACCGTGAGATGGTGGACAAGATGAGAAAACGGGTGATCGCCCTCGAAGGCGGGCGCATCATCCGCGATGAAGACAAGGGGCTGTACCGCTAAATGCAATTCAAGTTCTTTTTTTCCGAAGCAGTAAACTCCCTGTTCAAGAACTGGGTGATGAGTGTGGCCGCCATCGTGACGGTGCTGGTCTCGATGTTCCTCCTGGGCATCGTCATGATCCTGTACTTCAACGTGGAGGACGTCATCAAGGACCTGCGCGACAAGCTCGAGATCGAGGTCTTCATCAAGAACACGGCCACCCAGGACGAGATCAACCAGCTGGGCGAGGAAATCCAGGCCATGCCCGAGGTGAAGACCGTCTACTTCGTCAGCAAGGAAGAGGCGCTGGACCGCATGCGCGAGTCCCTTGGCGAGAACACCGACATCCTCGACGCCATGTCGGGCAACCCGCTGCCGGCCTCCTACGAGATCGCGCTCAAGGACCCGGAGGACATCAGGATGGTGGCCGAGCGGTTCTTCGACAACCCCATCGTTGACAACACGCCGGGCTCCGACCCGCCGGACGGCGTCAAGTACGGGGCCGAGACCTCGGAGCGGGTACTGCGCTTCACCACCATGCTGCTCATCGGCCTGACCAGCTTCGTGGCGCTCCTGACAGTGGCCTCGGTGCTGCTCATCTCCAACACCATCAGGCTGTCGATCTTCGCCCGCCGGCGCGAGATCGAGATCATGCGGCTGGTCGGGGCCACCAACTGGTTCATCCGCTGGCCTTACGTGCTGGAGGGCATCTTCACCGGCGTCATGGGGGCGACCGTGGCCGCCGTGCTGATCATCCTCTCCAACAACATGTTCTCAAATTACATCAGGGAGAATATCGTGTGGCTCGCCGTCCAGGACATCCCCATCCTGTGGATGACCGTCATCGTCATCGGCGGCGGCGCCATCGTCGGGGCGCTGGGCAGCGGCATGGCTTTACGCCGCTTCCTGAAGGTCTAGGCTTTCGCCGGAGATCTGGCCAGGGCCCGCATCCGGCCAGGATCCAGCTTGCGCTACAGACGGCTCTCCAGATAGCTACATCTAGAGCATGACGGGCCGATGCTTCCCGCAAAAAAATACATCGTTTTCGGCGGAGAAATACATCTTTAGTCGCATTGTCCTGAAGCTTCCCCGCCGGTAGAGTCTCCCTGAGCCCACTATCACTTGCCCGCGACCGCGTTTTGCTTGGCGGAGAGGCGGGCAAAGGTGGTCTTTTTCAGAACGTGCGGCTGGAATCTCTTTTCGGGGAGCATAATAGGCTTATTGATACTCCTGGTCCTGAGCGGGCCGCCGGCAGCGTCGGCGGCGCCCGGTGATGAATGGGTCTTCGGTGCTGACTCGCCGGTGGCTCTCCAGCGGTCATACTCCCAGTACCGCCCGGCGGTGAGCGGCGATCTGGTTTTCTGGGAGGATAACCGGCCCGGAGCCGGCAGCCAGACTTTCACGCGCATCTTTTTCCGCGACCTTTCCGATCCTGATGGCGCCGAGCAGCCGCTCACTCCGGGAGCAGGCTACTTCGTCAACCTCAAGAAAGACCAGGGGGACCCCGCTGCCGGCGGGACGCTGGTCGCCTGGCGGGAGGCCGTGCCCTCGCAAACTGGCGCGCTCGCCCACGAGATCCGCTACATAGACTTCGGGGATGGCTGCCTTGGGCGCGGCGATTGCGCCGTAAGGAGGGTCCCCCGCATGTTCGCGACGGAACCAAAGCCGGCAGTCTCGGGGGCAGTGATCATCTGGCAGGACGAGCAGGCGGGAGTCGCAGAGGCGGACATCCTCATGTACGACACCAATACAGGGGAGATGTCGGCGGTTTGCGCTGCGCCGGGGAGGCAACAGGACCCCGACGTCGACGGGGAGTGGGTCGCCTGGGTCGACAACCGCGGCGGCGAGCTCATCCGCGGCCAGGCGACGAGGAACGACCTCTACATCAGGAACATGGTTACCGGCGAGGAGCGCAGGATCACCTCCGACGAGGATGACGGCTTGCAGGAGGCGCCCGCGGTGGGCGGTGACTACGTGGTCTATTCCCAGAACGTCGGGGAGGCGACTCGTAGCGATATCATGGTGTATCGCATCAGCACCGGGGAGAACCGTGCGCTCTACGCCGGCGCCGGCTTCGACCAGCGGCCGGACATCGACGGGCGGATGGTGGTCTGGGAGGCCTGCCCCGGCGGCCTCAACGCCTGCGGCATCTGGACCCACGACCTGGACACTGGCGTCAGTCAGCCTGTGTCGGATGGCCCCCGCGGCGGGGCGGCGGGCCCTGTGAGCTCGGGTTTTCCGGTGGTGTCGGTGGGCACAGGCCGCATTGTCTGGCAGGACAACCGGGGTGGAAGCCGGGCCATTTACCAGAACCGCGCCGGCGAACAGGCCCATGTCCTCGCCGAGCGTTTCCGCCCCGAACTGCGGCTGGCGGCGGGCGAGCAGTTCATGCCTGAACCCATGGAGCTGATGCTCGAGCTGCCCGGGTCGTTCCTGAGGAAGTGGCCGGGGGGCGGATTCGAGCCGGTGCGCAACCCCGATATCGCGCAGCTGCTGGCAGGCTGCGGCGGTGATTGTTACATCGACCTCATGGGCAGCGCCGTGGAGGCCGGCGGCGGCGAGGCATCCTGCGCTGTCGACCGCGGGCTCATCGCCCGTACTTATGTGGACAGCTACCGCGCTGCAGAAGGGCGTTATCCGGCTACTGTCTACGCTCGCGTCAAGAGCGCCGGCAACGGGGCGGTCATCCAGTACTGGATCAACTATCCCGCCAACGACCATCCGAAGCTGTTCCACGAGGGCGACTGGGAGATGGTCCAGGTCAGGCTCGACGGAACCCTGACCCCCTACCGGGCCGACTTCAGCCAGCATGGTTCGGGTCAGTGGCGCCAGTGGCAGGACGTCGAGAAGGCAGCAGGCGCCGGCAACCCGGTCGTTTACGTGGCCTCCGGCTCTCACGCCAGCTATTTCCGGCCCGGCCGGTTCGAGCTGGTGCCATTTTTCGCCTGGGACCGGGCCGACGGCGGCGGCGAGGCGCTCGACCCGGTGGTGCAGATCATCCCTGAGGTGGAACAGGCGGCTGGCGCGTCCGGCTGGCTGGCTTTCTCCGGCAGGTGGGGGGAGCAGACAGGCGCAAGCCTGTGTCTCCCCGAAGTGCCGGGCATCTTCTCCCCGGCAGGGCACAGGGATGGCCCGCCCGGTCCCGCATTCCAGGGGGCGAAGTGGGACGACCCCCTGGGCTGGCTGTCAGATGACGAATGCGACGGCTGTGAGGCTACTGCCGGCGAAGGGGCCGTGCTCGAGGTATCCGCCTGGGCCGGCGCCGATGTGCACCTGTATGACAGGGAAGGGAACCACCTGGGCCGTAACGCCATGGGTGGCATCGACCAGCAGATCGATGGCGCCTACCTGCTCGACTACCCGTCTCTCGGCCGCCTGGCGCTGCAGGTTCCGGGCGTGGACGCGACGGATGAATTCCGGGTAGAGGTCGTCGGCGCGTCATCGGGGGAGCTCACGGTGACCGTCCCCTACCACGATGCCGGACTGGTGGTGACCCTGACCTATGGTCCTTACGCTTCCAGCGAGGTATCGGTGGCGCGCCTTTTCCTGAGTGCCGAGCGTGATTTCGATTTGGCAGTGGACCACGACGGCGACGGCACCCCGGACTCTACGGTCACGCCGCTGGTGGTCAGCGAGCGCCACGTGGATTTCCTGCCGCCGAAAAAGGTGTCCGACCTCCAGGCTGCCGCCACGGGCCCGGGTGCCGTGGAGCTGGCGTTCACAGCGCCGGGCGATGCAGGAGGCAGTGGATCGACGATCGCATACGACATCCGTTACTCGACGACCCCGATCACCGCTACGAGCTGGCACGAGGCGGAGCGGGCGAGGGTCATGCGTCCGCCGCTCGCGGCGGGAGAGCCGGAGTCGTTCACGGTGGATGGTCTCAATGCCGGCACTACCTACTATTTCGCGGTCGCAGCCGTCGACGAGGCTGCGCTCACGGCGGAGCCGTCCAATGTTGCCATCGTGGCGACGCCGTCTCCCGAACTGGCCTGGTACCAGTTGGGGTCTCGCTGGGGCAGTTACGCTGAGTACCGCGATCGGCAGCTAACGGTCATGTACATGATGCGCAACAAGGGGAATGCAACGGCCGTGGATGCGAGGGTTGAGGCGTCGCAGGGGGTTCCCGACAACTGCTTCGCGGTGAGCCCGATGCCCATCGTGGTGGGTGACATGGAGCCGGATACCGGCAGGGAGGTGATCATCAAATACCAGGTACCGCACGGGGCTGCCAGTTTCATAACCAACACCTACGCTCGCTGTTTCGACGAAGCAGGAGGCGATCACTGGTATCCTGAGCCACCACTAAAGAACCGGTCGTAACGGACGAAAGATGCAAGATACGGTTGACGTTTTCCATGAAAGGAGTGGTTGATGAGTATCAACGCTGTGGGTAGCGCGGTCAAGGCCGATGGCAATCCCCGATGGCGCATGGCCGGCTGGCTCACTCTGGCCGCCATCCCCTATTTCGTATGGAAGCTGCTCGTGGCAGCTGCCGTGGGCGCCCTGGGTGGCGCCATGCTCGCATTCCTGGCAGTGCTGACGGCACTGACCGCGGCCCTGCTGTTCGGTCTGGGCGCCGTTCTGGGCAGCGGCCGGGGCGCCGGCAACAGGAGCAACGCCTTGTCCCTGACCCTGGCGACATGGGCGGCACTGGGCTTCATCCTCGATACGGCGGCAGGGATGCTGGCGGCGAGCTATCTGGCCCGGGTGGCTGCCGCGCTCGGTGACAGTCAGGCAGGCGATTTCTGGACCGACATCAGTGCGGGTGATGCCCTGTTATTCCTGCTGTTCTCGGCAGCCGGGGGGATAGCTGGTGGTGTCGCAGCGGCCATCTATCGCTCGCGAGGTTGATTGAGCGCCCCCGGGGGCCTCGCTGCCTGCGGGCCTGCTGTTGATGCCGACCCGATGCGTCGGCAGGCCGGTTTGCGCCAGGCCTGTCGGCACCCGTCAGTCCTGGACTACCGGCAGGTCCCGCTGGAAGGAGGCCAGCGAATCATCCGTGTCGGGCGTCCGGGTCCAGGAGGTCAGTCCTGAACGCAGCGTGACCGCGTCGTACCCCAGCATGCGCAGGATCGGCGTCACCTGTCCGGCTGTCTGGCCGGTGTCGCCTATCACCACGATCAGCTTGTCCTTCGGCAAACTGGACAGGTTCTCAGGGTCGCCCAGGACGCGCCAGTTGATCAGGTAATGGTAACCCATCTCGATATGCCCGGCAGCCTGGCGTGACGCCAGGGGGCGGATATCCAGCAGCACCATCGCATCCCTGGAAGCGGGATCTTGCAGGCGGGCGTAGACTACATCGGCGAAGATGTGGTTGAAGGGATATTCCTTTTCGAGGACGTCGTCGGCGAGCAGTTCCCGGGCAGCTTCCACCAGGACGGGGAACTCCTCACTGGTCGGCTCAGTCAGCTCCATCGCAGGCTCTTCGGATGCGGGGTCGGTTCCATGGTCGACGAAATTGACCGGGTACTGCCGGGCGATGCCGCCGTTCACGTCGGTCAGCATGAGGTCCCGGGCCGGCGTCTGGATCCAGCCGGCCATGCCGTGTTTCAGTATCACTGCGTCATAGCCGAGCCAGCGCAGCACAGCGCACACCTGGTTGGCGGTATGGCCGGTGGGGCTGACGCATACAATCAGTTTGTCCCTGGGCAGAAGGGCCAGGTTCTCGTCGTTGGCGACGTCCTGCATCCTGATCCAGGTGGCCCCTTCGATGTGCCCCTGCTCGTCCCATTCGTTGCGCGGCCTGGTGTCCAGGATAAAGACCTCGTCCGCCCTTTCCGGGTCTTCGATTATCTTCCGCAGCTGCTCGGCGGTGATGAGGTTGTCAGGGTAACCGCTGGAAGCCCCGTTAATGGAGGAGAGGACTACATTCGCCCTCTCGCCAAGGATCCGGTTCTTTTCTGCCTGGGTGAGTTCCACCGTGGCTGTGGTTGAGCCAGTTTCATCTCCGGCCGAATCGCCGCACGCCGTCACCGCAGTCGCAGCAACAACCATGAGCACAGCCGTCAGCACGATCCTGTATGGACAACATTTCACTGTGATCACTTGCCAGCCTCCCTGCCTTCAGGGCCCGCGCCGCCGCACGCAGCCTTTCATGGTCGTTGCAGATATAATATGCCGGTCAGATCATATCTAAACGGAAGGGTGATAGCAGCGAATCGGAACGGGCTGACCAAACCGGTAACGATACTCCTTGCCTGGCTGGCCGTGGCGGCCTGGGCCGGTCTTATCTTCTTCTTCTCCGCCCAGCCAAGCCTGGGCACCGGCCTGGGGGTCTGGGACCTGATTCTGCGCAAGCTGGCCCATATGTTCGTCTTCGGCGTGCTGACCTTCCTCTCCTGGCGGGCTTTGCGGCAGCACGGGGTGGGGCGGGGCGCCGCGCTTCTGGCCGCCGCCGTTTTTTCCCTGGCCTACGCGGTCTCGGACGAGTACCATCAGAGCTTCGTCCCCGGACGGTCGGCGACCGTCTATGATGTCGGCTTCGATCTGACGGGGATCCTGGTCGCAGTCACCGTCATCCTCGGCAGGGGGCTGAAACGCTGACGGCCGGCATGCACCCGGCCATCAGAGGCATACCTCTGCCGTTGCCCCTTAGCGAAAAGAAGGAGCCCCCGTCGCCAGGAGCCCCTCTTCAATGCATCATATGCTGGTGGTACGGTTTTACCAGGTCATGACCCGGTCGTTAGCGAAGATGAGGTCGACGACCTTGCCGTAGTCCTTGTCCTCATAGAGGTTGACTACCGTCACCTCATGGCCGGCGTTCTTATGGTCCTCGATGATCGTGTCCACATGGCCGGCGGGCGTGCGTTCCTTGATGATGTGAAGTATCTTCATGGCTCAAAACCTCGCGTGTCTAGTAGGGCAGGACGTGGTCGTATTCCGCCAGCTTGGCCGGCAGATCCTGCATCGTGATGGCCTGGAAGTCGCTGTCCGCCTCGTTGAGAGACATCAGGATCGCGTCGAACTCACCCAGGGCCATGATGTTCATCTCGTTCTCGTCATTCTTGGCGATGACGTCGCCCACGTTGATCACAGAGATCTCGTCGCCCTCCAGTGTCAGGCCCAGAGCCATGCGGAGGGCCTCACCCGGACGATCCTGCGCGATTACCGCTATTTTCTTTGCGTCGCTCATTAAAAGACCACCACCTTGTCGGATTCATGCACCATGACCGCGTTCTGGAACTGGCTGCCCGCAGTCGCCCCCTCGACGTCCTTGACTCCGCGGGGTTCGGCCGAGTGGTCGCAGTAGGCCAGTTCGGCGGCGTCGCCGACGTCGCCGCACAGGTCGGCCGCCAGCAGGGTGCCGTCGTCCATCATGAAGATGGAGACATCATGCCCCTTTTCTTTGGCCGCCTTGACGATACCGGCGACGTCCTCGCGGTATTTGTCAGTGTTGACAAGGATCCCAAGCTTGCTCATTTTCCAACCTCCATGTGAATGCACCTCCGGCTTTGGCAGAACTCATGCCACCCTGTTGATCCAGGAGAGTCTGGGTCGAGATTATATTATCCGTTCCCGACTAACTCAAACGCCGGAAATCCCGGGACAAAAAAAGACGGGGCACGGGAACTACAGACTTGTCTGCGGTTCCCGTGCCCCGGCGGTTTCGATCAGCTCCCGATCCTACTTCTGGATCTTGACCGCGGTAACGCCGGCCTTGGGGGAAGTCTGCTCGAGGATGGTGAAGCCCTTGCTGTTGCAGGCCTGGGTCACCGACTCCACTGACGACGGGTTGTCGATCAGCACCTCGAGGATCATGCCGTCCTGAAGCTTATCCATCGACTTCAGGGTATATAGCTGCGGGTGGGGGCACACGTACCCGGTCACATCCAGCTCGTAACTGCCGTCTTCCTTCTTGTTGAATTTCATGCTCTTTCACCTCCCTGTAATGCTGCCTTGTCCGTGGTTCGTACTAGAGTTCGATATCGAAGTCCATCTCCTCCAGCTTGCGGTTGGCAAGGTAGTTGATGAACTTCGCGGAGATAAACGCGCCAAGGCCCATGCCGATGAAGAATATCCATCCGCCGGGGCCGCCGAAGGCCGCGCGGGTGTAGAAGCCGCCGATGTTGCAGCCGAGGGCGATACGCGCTCCGATACCCATTATTGTACCGCCTAGCACCGCGTATAAGAAGAGCTCCTTGGTGGGGAACTTCCACTTGAACTCACGGTTCCAGAGGGACAGGAAGGTGGCGCCCAGGATCAGGCCGAACGAGAGCAGGAGCGCCGGGCTGTGCCAGGGCTTCGGAATGGCGTTGCCGCCCGGGTAGCCGAACGTCTGTCCGTTCTTCTCGTAGAGCTCGCCACCGAAGTAGATGTTGTTCTTCATGTCGATGCTGCCGCCGCTGCCGTCCTCGATCGCCCAGGCGGCGAACATGGCTTCCTGGGTCGTGATGTACCAGTAGCCGGGGTCGAACATGATCCCGTAGCTGGATACCTCGCTGGCATGATCCTTGGCCGGCCAGCTTTCCGGCGGCGGGTTGCCCGAGTCGGTCGTGAGGGTCATCACCTGGCCGAAGTTGGTGAAGTCGTACTCTTCCTTCATCCAGTTGAGGGTGAAGATCTGGATGGCGGCCACGATGCCGATGAGGATGGCCGCAATCGAGGTACGCCTGGAGGCGCTGATCATGGACCAGAATCCGGCAACGTCATCCTTGAGGCCCATCTTGACCTCGCCGCCGTCGGCATTGGCCGACAGCTCGTTGGCGCGCCGCTTGAGGAAACCCTTGCGCACGACGATGGCGTAGACGCCGATCATGAAGAGCACGGCCACCAGCACGGTGTTGAGCAGCGAGTCTGCCACCAGGTGCTGGAAGAAGCCGATACCGCCGTCGGAGGCAGCCGGGTCAGGCAGGTGATAGTTGCCGTCAGGGCCCTTGTGACCCCAGATCAGGTTGGCGATGGTGACGTTGGCCGGCAGTACGTAGACCAGCTTCTTCATCAGCGTGTCGAAGAAGGGCAGCGCCACGAAGATCGCCTGAGCGAAGGAGAGCGACAGGAGCACGGTCAGCGAGATCATGTTGCCCTCACCGGTCTTGTAGAGGCTGCCGGTCGCGCACCCGCCGGCGAAGACCATGCCCAGACCGAACAAAAGCCCGCCGACGAGCTCGTGGGGGCCGATGTTGGCGGTGTGGTAGCCGCCGGGGAACTTGACGAATACGTAAGCCGAGATGACGCTCAGCACGATGGCGCCGACCATGATGCCGACGAACATGCGCGGCACCTTGACCATGATCAGGTCACGCCAGGCCGAAGCGAAACAAAAACGGCCGTACTGCTGCAGGGCTCCGTAGAGGAAACCGAACCACATGTAGACTACGATATAAAGATAGACCGGCGCAGAGACGTAATAGAGCGCCGAGAGTATCCCCAGGAACACTATTACACCTACCGCGTAGACCTTGTTCTTAGAGCTCTTTGCTGGTGCCGAACCTTCCATATATGCCTCCTCCTCAAGACTCCGTTGACTGCTGCCTGTTGACTAATCCTTGTTTGCATGCAGGTGCTGCCCTGCAGCGGATAGCCCGCGACGCCCGTCGTCGCCACCCTGATACGCCGGCCGGTCTGTGACCGGCTGCCTCGACTCCTCCCCGGGGAGCCCGGCCTGCCGCAACCGGCTTGATGAACACGCGAAAGCCCGTTAGCGGTTGATGGTGGGAATCATCGAGAGCTCGCGGCATCCTGCAACAAAGCAGACGAGAACCTCGCTTTCGCATGCGCCCACCGGCCCGCCCCCCACCTCGCGTAAATCAGCTATACTTGCACAAGATAAGCAATACTTGCGGCCGGTAACGAATAATTAAATACATTAAATCCCGGAACTGTCAAGACAACACAGCGTTGCGGACGGCGTCCGCAGCCAGTAACCTGACCACATGAGAAGACCCGTCCATCCTGTCCTGATAGCCGTCGTGGCGATGGTGGCTGTATTCTTCCTGGGCATCTATGCCGGAGCCCACTATTACCGCCTGTCACCACTCCTGCACCTGCTGCCTGACGGTGCGCGGCAGGCGTTCTTCCCCGGCGACAACCTGGTGCAGCTGCAGCGTGAGGTCGAGAACATCCTCAGGGAGAACTACTACGAGCCGGTGGACAGCGCCGTCCTGGAGACGGGGGCCATGGAGGGGCTGGTGGGCAGCCTGGGGGACCCCTACTCGGAGTACTTCTCGCCGGAGGCCTACAGCATGTTCAGGGTCCATACCGACGGCACCTTCGTAGGCATCGGCGTCGTCTTCGAGGACAAGGACACCGAGCTGACGGTGGTGTCGACCCTGCCGGGCTCCCCGGCTGAGGCCGCCGGGGTGATGGAGGGGGACATCATCGTCGCCGTGGACGGGCAGGCGCTGGCGGGGATGTCCAGCGAGGAAGCCTCGTCGCTCATCAAGGGCGAAGAGGGCACCATGGTGCTCATCCGCGTGAAGCGGGGTGAGGGTGAGGAGCGCGACTTCAACATCGAGCGCCGCAAGCTGGAGCTGCCGGTGGTCACGGACGAGGTGCTGGAGGCCGGCGGCCGGCGCGTCGGCTACATCAGCCTCGTTCAGTTCTCGGAGGACTCCGGCGACAAGGTGGCGGGGGCGCTGGAGAAGCTGTCGGCCCAGGGGGTCGAAGGCGTCATCCTCGATCTGCGCAACAACGGCGGCGGCCTGCTGGACGAGTCGGTGGACGTGGCCAGCGTCTTCATCGAGAACGGCCTGATCGTCTCCACCGTCGGGCGCGACGGCAACACCACCGAGTACGAGGCTCGCGGCGACGCCAACGAGAAGATCGAGCTGGTGGTGCTGGTCAACGGCAACTCGGCCAGCGCCTCGGAGATCACCGCTGGCGCCATCAAGGACGACGGGCGCGGCATCCTCATCGGCGAGAAGACTTTCGGCAAGGGGGTCGTCCAGCAGATCGTCGAGCTGAGCAACGGCGGCGCCATCAAATATACCTCGGCGGTCTATTACACTCCCGACGGCACCAACATCAACGAGGTCGGCATCGAGCCGGACATCTATGTCGTCGACGACCCCGCCACGGAAGCGGACGAGCAGCTCGACCGGGCGCTGGCATACTTCACCGGCTAGGGTGGCTGCGATGATGATGCAGTCCTGTCAGGCGTTGGCGCGCTGATGGCGGTCGTGGTCAATCCCGCCGCCCGCGTGGCGGTGCTCACCAGGAGGGGCAAGGTCTACCAGGCCGAGGCCGCCTTCGAAAGCAACGACACCTTTTACATCGGGCGCAAGTCTCTCAAGGGGGCCCGCGCCGGCGAGCTGGTGGTGCTCAGGACCGACGGCCGCGGCCGCGGCGAGGTGGTCCGGCGCATCGGCAGCCAGGACTCCCTGGCGGCGGTGATGGAGGCGGTGCTCATCCACTTCGGCGTGCCGCGGGGCTTCTCCCGGGAGGCCGAGGCCGAGGCGGCGCGCCAGGCCGGCATGGCTTACATGGATGACTCACAGCGGCATGACCTCACCGGGCTGTTCACCTTCACCATCGACCCCGACGAGGCCCAGGACTTCGATGACGCCATCTCGCTGGTGGACGGCCCCGGTGACGGCGAGTCGACCCTGTATGTTCATATCGCCGACGTCAGCTATTTCGTCCCCTACGGCTCCATCCTCGACCGCGAGGCGGAGGAGAAGGCCAACAGCGTCTATCTGCCCGTGGCGGTGGAGCCGATGCTGCCGCCGGTCCTCTCCAGCGACGCCTGCAGCCTGAAGCCCGGCGTCGAGCGCAAGTGCGTCACCGTGGAGATGGTCTTCGCCCGGCCCGCCGCCGGCAGCGGCTCCGGCGGAGGTGGTGACGATGGGGATGACGACGGCATGCCGGCGGCCCTGGAACCCAGCCGCACCCGTTTCTACCGCAGCGCCATCAGGAGCCGCCGCCGGCTGACCTACAACCTGGTGGATGACCTCTTCGAGGGGAGGGGCGAGCTGGAGGCGGAGCTCGCCGGCACGCTCGACCGCTGCCGGCTGCTGGCGGATGCCCTGCGCGCCGCCCGCCACCGCCGGGGGGCGCTCAACATCCACACCTTCGAGCCGGAGTTCCGGCTGGATGACGAGGGCGGGGTGACGGGGGTCAGGCCCCGGCCGCACTCTGAGTCCCACGCGCTCATCGAGGAGTTCATGATCGCCGCCAACGAAGCGGTGGCCCGTTTCCTCGAAACCCGCGGCAGCGAGTGCCTCTACCGGGTCCACGAGGAGCCCGACCCCGCCGCGGTCGACTCCCTCTTCGACCTGCTGGACGACCTGGGCGTCCCGGTACCCGAGTTCTCGCTGAAGAAGGGGACCGCCCAGCGGGCGGGCCAGGCCGTGCGCGAGCTGATCCGCAAGCTCCCCGCGGCGCTCAGCGAGCAGCAGAGGGACAGCGAGGTCTTCGGCGAGATCGTGCTGCGCTCGCTCAAGCAGGCGCGCTATCACGAGGCCAACCTCGGGCATTTCGGGCTGGCCTCGCGGGCCTATCTGCACTTCACCTCGCCGATCCGGCGCTACCCGGACCTCGTGGCCCATCGAGCGCTCCTCAACGAGCTGCACCTGCAGGACTGGAAGCCCTCGCGCTTCGACCTGGTGGCCGCCGCCGAGCACTCCTCGGAGAACGAACGCCGCGCCGCCGCCGCGGAGCACCTGGGCGACGACATCGTGCTGGCGCGCCTGCTGGACCAGCGGCTCTACCATGAGGGCTGGGACCGCCGCTTCGAGGGAGAAGTCATCAGCCTGATACCGTCCGGGCTGTTCGTGCGCTTCGAGGAGTGCTACGAGGGCTACGTCCACGTCAGCAACCTGCGGGGCGATTATTATGCCATCAACGAGAAGGGCAGCGCCCTGGTGGGCCGGCGCTCGGGGCGGCCCTACCGCCTCGGCGACCGCATGACAATACGGGTGGTGAACATCGACAAGCTCAGGGGCAAGGTGGAGCTGGAGCCGGCGCGGTAGGAGGCCGTCACTCGCCACACACCAGCACTTTCGCCCCGCGGACCTTTCGCTCTTTCAGTTCCACGAGCGCCCGGTTGGCCTCCTTGAGCGGATAGACCTCCACCTCCGGTCTGATGCCCGCGGCGGCCGCTATCTCCAGGAAACCACTGACGTCACTGCGCGTCACGTTGGCGACGCTCTTTATCTCCTTCTCCAGCCACAGGTGCCGGGGGTAGTCGAGCTGGAGGAGATATCCCTTGTCGATGTCCTCCTTGCGGATGGCGTTGATGACCAGCCGCCCGCCCGGCGCCAGCCTGGCAAGCGCTTCGACGGCCGGTTTCCAGGCGGGGGTGGTGTCGATGACGGCAGCCAGCTCCTGCGGCGGCGCATCGTCCGTGTCCCCGGCCCAGGCGGCGCCCAGTTCCCGGGCGAACTCCTGTTCCTCGGGGCTTCTGGCGAAGACGAAGACGCTGGTGCCGGGATAGAGGTGCGAGACCAGCTTGAGCACCAGGTGCCCCGAAGCGCCGAAGCCGGTGAGGCCGAGCGGCCGGCCGTTCGACATCCCGGCCAGATGCAGGGAGCGGTAACCGATGGCGCCGGCGCAGAGCAGGGGCGCGGCTTCGATGTCAGAGAAAGCATCCGGGATGGGATAGGCGAAGTCCTCCGGGATCGTCATCATTTCCGCATAGCCACCATCCACATCCCGTCCGGTGGCCCTGAAATCAGGACAGAGGTTCTCGCGGCCGGATGTGCAGTACACGCATTCACCGCAGGCGGAGAATATCCAGGCGACGCCCACGCGCTCGCCGGTCCTGAACCGCGAGGCGCCGGGCCCCTGGCCGGCAACACGCCCGACGACCTGGTGGCCGGGGATGACCGGCAGCTCCGGCGGGGGAGTGCGGCCTTCGACCTCGTCGATCTCTGTATGGCAGACGCCGCAGGCGGTGACCTCGATGAGGACCTCGCCCGGGCCCGGCTCCGGGTCAGGCAGCTCCATGAGCTCGAGAGGGGCGCTGTCGCTGGAGAGGTCGGTGAGCCTGTTCAGGACCATTGCTTTCAAGTGGTTGCCCTTCCTTCGTTCCCTTATGCATGAAAGGCAGGATGTCCCGTGTTCCATGCATGTCTCAACTGGCGCCCGGGGGCACCCCATATAAAAATATTATCAGCTGCGGGCGTCAAAAGAATCATTCGAAGGATGTATTCTTTAAGCGCGCAAGTTGTATCTGGCTTCGACCTCGTCGGGCCTGTCGCTCAGCATACAGCCACGACAGCGCGCGCCCCCGATATATATAATCTGTCTATGGGCGAGAGCACCAAACAGATAGCCACCAACCGCAAGGCATACCATAACTACTTCATCGACGAGACCTACGAGGCCGGGCTCGAGCTCAAGGGCACCGAGGTCAAGTCGCTCAGGGCTGGGCGCGCCAACCTGAAGGACAGCTACGCCGTCATCAAGGGGGGCGAGGCCTTCATCGTGGGGCTCCACATCAGCCCCTACGCCCAGGGCAACATCCACAACGTCGACCCGGACCGAACCCGGCGGCTGCTCATGCACAAGCGCGAGATCCGCTCCCTCATCGGCAAGACCCAGGAGCAGGGCTACGCCCTCATCCCCACCCGCCTGTACTTCAAGGGCCCCCGCGCCAAGATCGAGATCGGCCTGGCCCGGGGCAAGAAGCTCCACGACAAGCGCCGCGCCCTGGCGGACAAGGACGCCAAGCGGGACATCGAGCGCGCGCTCAGGGAGCGGCAGAAGGGCTGAGTGGAGCGCCACCCGGCGCCCTGATCGCCCGGGCCGCCGCCGGTGAGCGAGGTTAACTGCCCGCCATAACTGGTATAATTATCCTGGACGTGAGATCTGCGTTATCCGTACCGATTGCGACGCGCCGCGAGGGCGCAACGAGCTATTCCCACTTTTCGTGGGGGCGAAATGGTTTCGACGGGGTCAATCCGGGCGGGAGCAGCAAGCCGAGCTTCCGGCGGGCTCGTTAAACTGCCGGAAACCTAACTCAAACGCAGACGACAATCTCGCGTTAGCCGCTTAATTTAAGCGGCTCATCGCCCCCGCCTCGTCCACGGGCGGGATCAGCGGTGTCAGATAGTGGACTTCAGCTGCCGCGGCCGTCTCCCGCCGCGGGCGGCGAAATTCTCAGGGAGACTGGCAAACCGGATCCTGCCCACGCGGAGCCGGGGCGCGAGACTTAAAAGCGTAGGCTAAGCTTGTAGCGGCTCCCCTTCGGGTGGCTGCGGACGCGGGTTCGACTCCCGCCGCCTCCACCATCACCAGCCTCACTGAAAATGCCTTGCTCAAGGCATTTTTTGCTGATACGCAACCAGCTGGCGGGAACCGATCTTTGCCCTCAGGACCCCGCCCGTACTGCTCCCTGGAACACCAGCGCCGCCAGCGCCAGGACGACGGCCGCGCCGATGAACGACCAGCCGAGGCCGTAGTAGCCCGCCAGGAAGCCGGCCGCCAGCGGCCCGGTGGTATGGCCGATGTCCATCAGCGAGCCGAGGATCCCCATGGCCGAACCGTGGCTCTCCCGCGTACTGCTGTCGGCGATGAAGGCCGCGGTGGCCGAGGTGACTACCGACAGGCTGAGGCCGAAGACGACGCTGACGGCCAGCATCGGCAGGAACGAGCCGGTCAGCGGCAGGGCCACCATGCAGGCCGCGCCCAGGAGGGTTCCGGCCACGATCTGCGGCGGGCGGCCGTGGCGGTCCGAGAACCGGCCCATGAGCGGCTTCGTTGCCGCCAGGGTGACTATCTGGGCGGAGAGGAAGACGCCCACGCCCAGGGCGCTGACGCCGTGCTCGAGGGCGAAGAGCGGCAGGAACGTCTCGAACGCGCCGTAGGAGAAGAGGATGGCCGCCTCGATGACGGCCGTCACCACTATGACCCGATGCGATATCAGCGACCTGAACCGGGCCAGGTCCTGGCGCCATGACCTCCTGTCCGCGATACGCTCCCGTTCGACCGGTAGCTTCCACATCAGCACGAGGGCGATGACGCCTGCCGCGCCGCAGACCGCGTAGACCGCCCTGAAGCCCAGCTCCGGGTCGTAGGCCAGCAGGGTGATCAGCGCGCCGCCGGCCATCGGCGCGATGAACCTGCCAGCCAGGGTGGAGGAGGAGAACCAGCCGAGCCTCTCGCCCCTGCCGGTGCGGTACAGGTCCGATACCAGCGCCATGCCCACCGGCATGAAGATGGCCGTGGCGAAACCATGGAAGAAGCGGACCAGCGCCAGCTGCCAGAGCACGGTGACGCCCAGGTAGAGGAAGGGAGCGCTGGCGAAGACCACGCCCGAGGCCACCAGCAGCCGCTTGCGCCCGACCCGGTCCGAGAGCAGCCCGGCGGGGATGCTGGCGACGATGCCGGTGAAGGCGGAGACCCCGGCGATGAAGCCGATCCAGGACGGCTCCCCGCCTAGGTGGGAGGCGAACAGCGGCAGCACCGGGTTCTTGGAGATGGTCGAGCTGAAGATCGCCGCCAGCCCGGCGCCGCAGAGCAGCCTGAAGGGGCTCAGCTTCATCGGCTGGCAATCACCCCCAATGGGTTGTCATGCGCCGCCCGTGTCACCGTTTGACAGTCGCGCTTTTCCTGCTGCCGCTTGCGGAAGTGTCTTCAGTTCCCGCGGGCTCACCGCCGAGGCCCGCGAGCAGCTCGTCGAAGAGCGTCATCCCCTCGGCCAGTATCTGACCGTCGTCTCCAGAGGCGGTGATGCCCTTGAGTATGACCTCCAGTCCGGCGGCCTCCCGGCGGCCGTACCTGGCGTCCTTCAGGTCGACGTCATGCACGATCTCGGCGATATCGGCAAGCGGCCCGGCCTGCAGGCCGAAGCGCCTGACCAGCGTCTCGAAGGTGCAGTCTTCGCCCTGGTGGCCGAGCTCCACGTCGACATAATCGAAGGGGATGGCGCCCTTCACCGCGGACGGGTCCTCGGAGAACTCGAAGCGGGCCCCGGGATCGATGTACCGGCTGATGGCCCAGGCGCTCGCGACGCGGTCCACGTAGAGACGCGGGCGGGTGACCCAGACTTTCCCCTGAAAGTCGGCCGGGTCCAGGAGGAGGCGCTCCCCGCCCGCAGCCACCGCCGGCTCTTCCTGCTCTTTCAGGCGGCGCACTTCCCGCAGGCAGCGGCCGATAGCGTCCTCGGCGTCGCCGCGGCCCGGCGCGCCGAAGAAATCGATCTCCCGGACCTCATCGTAACGTTTCCGGATGGCCCCCAGTTCGTCGACCATGGCGGTCATCCCCCCGGCGCCGATCTCGGCCCCGCCTTTGTCACGCGCGGAGCCCAGCGCTTCGAGCCTGAGATGGAGGCTGTCCGCGGCCTCGGCCATCTGCCTGTAATCCTCGCTGCGCGGCTCCCGGAACAGGTCCGCCACCTCTTCGTCGGACAGGTTCTCGACGCCCTCGGTCTTCAGCAGGGTGGCCTCGCCCCCGGCCTTCCTAATCTCCTGGCTCAGCCACTGCAGGATCTCGTAATGCTCTTCGCCATAGGGAAAGAAGTACACCGAGTTGCGAAAGGAGACCATCCCCAGCTTCTTCATCCTGCGCCACACCCGGACGCGGGCGCTGCCGGCCTCCGGGGGAAGGTAGTATATAAAGACCAGCCACTTGTAATCGTGCGCCGCCATCACTGCCTGCCTGTCGAGCTCTGCCCGGCTCGCCCCGTCTTCCCAAGGCACGTCCTTTGGAACAGGCCCCTTATCGTTCTTGTCTTAACGCTCATGGCTCAGACCCTTTCAATGTAATGAATATTACAATGAGAAGTATTACCAATTACACGGTATTCAAACATAAATCTGACTATACAACTCGCTCGGGAACATCCTGAAATTGTCATTCTGGGCGAAGCGAAGAATCTGCTTTTTGCGACAAACGCAGGTCCATCGGCGTCTTCGGCTCCTCAGGATGACGAATACCTGAGCGAGTTGGATGATCAGTCAATTGCATGAATGCCAGAGTCGGGTACTGAACAAGGAGGAATAGTATTGGCAGCTATCGCATCAGAGGCGATTGCAAGGATGTGCCCGCGAGGTATCTGGATGATCATATATTGGGATGATTATTTCGGCCCAGGGAACAGGTCATCGATCACGGGAAAGCGCAGATTGATGCACCTCTGCCGAAAAGGCAGTTTGATTTAAAAGGACAGGTTCATGTCCGCCGCCATCATGACGTCCTTGTAGTAAGTGGCGGGGTCCGCCGCCTTGACGCCCAGTACCAGGTCGGACTCGCTCATGCCGAACACGGAGAGGTTGAGAGGGCAGGCAAGGAGCGTGGCCCCCTCGAAATGGAGCGTCTCCAGCATGAGCCTCGCGTCGGGGAGGTCCATCTCGTCCATTTTTTTCAGGACTGCCTCCCGTTCCTCCTCGGGCTGGTCCGGCAGGCACACGAGTTCATCCACCTTCTTCTGATGCACGGCATTGATGCCCCGCGATCCAAAGAAGATGGTGACTTTCGAGCCGGCCCTCAACAGGCTCTGCGCCGTCATGAGGGCGTTGAACACCTGGCAGAGCTCGTCATGGAAGCACATGATAGATACGGATTTGGCTGGCTTTTTCTGTTCGGGGCTCATTTCTGCCTCCTTGCTGTTTTTATGGTTACCTACAGCCGGTTTTCGATTCAGGACGGCTGCCTGACTGCCTTCATCGCCATGAACGCACCATGTCCCGGCGCCAGATGTTTTCCCGCGCCTTCGAACTGACGGTAGCGCTTCAGGAGGGTGGGCCGGTTGGCCGGCGGGAAGAATATGTGCGTTTCACTCTCCTGGACTTCGAACCCGGCCTGCCCGAGCAGTTTCTTCAGCTCTCCCGGGGACAGGAAGCGGGCGCTGCCATAGCTGCTATCGTGAAAAGCAGCCCTGGCCCTGCGCAGCAGCGCCCAGTAACTCGAACGGTTGAGCTCACCGATAACGAGCCTCCCCGTAGCCTTCAGCAGTCGGTGCGCCTCGCGCAGGATCATATCCGGCCTTTCCGCGAAACACAGGACAGTGATGCAGACTATCAGGTCGAAGCTCCCCGAAGAGAGCGGGAGCGAATCCGCCGAAGCCCGGTGAAACGCTATCGGCAACCCTTCGCGAAGGGCCTTGCCCCTGGCCGCACACAGCATCCCGGCGGAACGGTCCACGGCGACGACCCGCGCGCCCCGCCGGGCCATTTCCAGCGAGTAGTTGCCGGTGCCGCAGCCGACATCGAGCGCAACCTCCCGCGGCCGCACATCAGCCAGCCGGAAGATCGCCTCCTCTTCCAGCTCACGGCACAGACGCCCCAGCGGGGTTTCGAACCAGGCATCATACGCCGACGCATCCAGAATGTCGTCCCTCTCCTGGGCGATGCTTCCCCTCTTTTCAGCAGCATTCATTTATCACCACATCGGAAAAAAGAATAACCTGCCGCTTCGCATCGTTCCCGCTCCCAGTTTCACCGCAGGCGCAGCAGGCTGATCATGGCCGGCAGGTAGACGATCGTCAGCAGTGCGCTCACCATCATGATCGCTGTGATGAACACGCCCACGGTTATATAAGGGGTCAGGGCCGCGAACAGCATGACGGAAAAGGCGGCGGAGAAGAGGACCGCGTTCCTGACGATCCCTTTACCGGGCCGCACGACGGTCCACACCAGCGCCTCGTCGATATCCGGCTCCTCTGCAAGCCGCTGCCGGTAGCGCCTGACGAAGTGGATGGCGAAGTCGACCGCCAGCCCCAGGGAGAGCGTGGAGAGCACCGATATCGGCATGTCGAAGTCCTTGCCTAGAAAGCCTATGGCCCCGTAGATGATGATGATGGTGAAGAGCAGCGGGATGAAGCTCACCACTGCCCACTTGAGCGAGCGGTATATGGCCACCAGCACGAAGAAGATGACAATGGTGCCGATGATGAATACCCGGACCATGTCGCCCAGCACTTCGTCGTTCCAGACCTTGTTGAAATAAGCGATGCCGGCGGGCTGGAATTCGATGCCGGCGGGCGCCGCGTTCGCCGCCGTATAGCTGTCCACCACTGCCAGCACATCATCCATGGCCGACGCGTCCCAGGTCCTCAGCTGCACCTGGATGTTAGCCTGCCCGGCTCCCTGATCGATGTCGGAAGGCCGGGCCTTTGACAGGAGGCCGGCAATCGCTTCCGGTGATTCAGGCACGGCGTGATCCGCCTGGCTGTTACCGTTCATCATCAAGTTCATCATCTTCACCATGTCGACGACGGAGTAGGTGTTGCCGACCACCCCGATCGTTTCCAGCTCGCTCTGCAAACCGTCGATGTACCTGAGCGCGGCGGGTGAGGCCAGGGAGCCCTCTCCCTTTCCCCGGGCGACGAGATAGGCCATGGACGTGCCCCCGAGGTTATCGTTCAGGACGCGGTCAGCCACCCTGATGTCGCTTCCGTTCTTGAACCAGGCCACCATGTTGTTATTGACCTTGATCATAGTGATGCCCCACACTGACAGGCCCACAATCACGATCCCCGCCGCCAGGATGAGCCCCCGGCGCCGGATGGCCAGAACGCCCAGACGGCCCAGCAGCCTGGAAGTCCGGTTACCGGCCATGTCTTCGCGCTGTGAAGCCTTTCTCAGCGACTTCTCGCCAACGAGAGTCATCACGGCCGGCAGGAAGGTGAACGACAGCAGGGCGATGGCGCCGATGCCGAAGGCAACGAAAAGCCCGAAGACCCGCACCGGGATGATGTCGCCGATACCGAGCACGCCGAAGCCGATTGCGGCGGCCAGCGCCGTGTAACGCACCGGGGCGCCCACTACCTTCATCGTCCTGGCGATTGCCATCCTTCTTTCCTCCAGCTCACCGCAGCAGAAGTAGAACTCGTTGAAGATATGGATGCTGGCGGTGCTGATAGCCATGAGGAAGACGGGGATCATCGAGCTCATGATGTGCACCGGGTAGCCCAGGCCTATCAGGAGCCCCAGCGTCCAGACGACGCTGATCATGGCGACGCCCATGATGGAGAACGTCAGCGGCCAGTTGCGGAACATGAGGTATAACATGAGCATCATGATCAGCCCGGCGATGGGTGAGAAAAGACCCATTTGCAGGAACATCTCGGAGCCGAAGGTGTCGCGTGCCACCGGGTCGCCGGCTACGTAATATTTCTCTTCGCCTCTGTCGTTCGAGGAGATATCACGGATCCGGTCAGCGACCTCCTTGCCGTTGGCGCCGTTTTCCAGGGGGACGAATATCGCGGTGGTCTTCTCGTCCTCGGAGACGAAACGGCCCACCATGATGGGGTTGCCCATCACCATCCCCCTGATCCGGGCGACTTCGCTTTCCGGAGGCTCGTTGACAGCAAGGGTGATCTCGCTGGCGTTGAGGAAGTTCATAACGGCATCTGCAGCCACGCCCTCAACCCTGGTTATCTCGCCGGTCAGCCTGCTGATCCGGGCTACAGTCCCGGGATTGAAGACCCCGTCCTCGTTGACGATTCCCAGGGCGATCATGTCTTTATGAAGGCCGAAGGTCTCCTCGACCTCGCGGTTGGAGAGACGCACCTCCGATGTCTCCGGCAGCATATTGTTGGGATCGGTGTCGGTGGTGATCCTGGGGAACTGCGTGGCGAAGGCCGCCGTCACCAGCAGCACGACGATCATGACCAGCACAGGCCGCCTGATGGAAAACCCTACCAGACTGAACTTCATCTTCTCCTCCTTGACCGGCGATTGACGCATACGCCTTGTATAGATGTTATTAAAATCTTATATCTCGATAAATCTAGACATTGACAGAAAAAAAAGCAGGCTTTCCGGCCGCCTATTTCCTGTCAGGTCCCGAATTTGCGCGAGAGCAGCTCCGTCTCCTTGAGCTGACCCATAAGAACGCTGCGCATCAGTTCACATGCCTGTATGATTTTGGGGTCGGTAACGTGGTAATAGACGTTGATCCCTTCCCGCCTGGTGGCTACGATCTGCCGCTGTCTGAGGACCGCCAAATGCTGCGCCAGATTGCCCTTGGCGACGCCCAGTTCCTGTGCCATGTCCGTGACGGTCATTTCCTCGTCTCTCAGTGCGTTAAGAATCGCCAGGCGGGTAGGGTGCGCGAATGCCTTGCAGACCTCCGCGTGCATTTCCAGTATTACCTTGCCCTCATTCATACAGTCTAAATATATATAAGTATCGATACTAAATCAAGCTTAGGGCGATTGGCGGGGTGCTACCGGGCCGCTTCCAATAGTGCTGGTTCAGTCGAAGCGGCCGCGACAGCGGGCATGACGTACCCTACACCCCCTCGCACCCCCGGAGTGCGATAGTATATTTAAAGCACGTCGCTCCTGACTGAAGCAAGCGTAGCGAAGCGGGCTGGTCGGGGAGCCCCGGCAGGCGGCCTGACAACTATTGGGAATATATGGAGATCTGGCAAGCGATCATACTGGGCGTCATCGAGGGGATCACCGAGTTCTTGCCGGTGTCATCCACCGGCCACTTGACCATCGCCGAAAAGCTGCTGGGGCTGCCGGTGGACGATCCGGCGATCACGGGCTTCACGGCGGTGATTCAGATAGGCGCCATCGCCGCGGTCTTCGTCTTCCTCTACCGGGACATCCTCTGGCTGACGAAAGCCTGGCTGCGCGGCCTGGTCTCGGCGCGCCACCGGCAGACGCGCGACTACCGGCTGGGCTGGTTCGTCATCTTCGGCTCGCTACCCATCGGCATCGTCGGCTACGCGGCCCAGGGGCTCATCAAGGGGTCACTGCGCAGCCTCTGGGTGGTGGCCGCATCCCTGATCGCCTGGAGTTTCGTCATGCTCTTCGCGGAGCATAGCGCCCGCAAGGCCGCCTCACACAAGAAGGTGAACTTCCTTGACGCCATGGTCATCGGTCTGGCCCAGTGCCTGGCGCTCGTCCCCGGCGTCTCCCGTTCCGGAGCCACCATCGCCACCGGCCTGATGCGCGGCATCAGCCGGGTGAGCGCCACCCGCCTCTCCTTCGGCCTGTCGATACCGGCGCTCACCGCTGCCGGCATCTATGAGCTGCCGGACGCCCTGTCCAGCGACATAGGCATCGCGCCGCTCATCGTCGGCACCCTGGTGAGCTTCGCCGTCGCCTACGTCTCGGTGGCCTGGCTTCTGAAGTTCGTCGCCCATCACACCCTGGACGCGTTCTCCTGGTACCGCATCGCCCTCGGCCTGCTGCTGGCCCTGGCGCTGGGGTTCGGCTGGGTCGCCGCGACCTAGGCCCGCAAACCGGTTTAGAAAACAGCCCTATCGCGCAGATATTCCCTGCGCGTAACGTCGGCATGTAAAGCGGGAGCGTGGGGCGGGGCGCGCTCCATGACACTACAGGAGAAGGGGACCCGGCATGACGGACACCACATACCTCAAGAAACGAGTCGGACAGTGCTGCCGTCACATGGACGACGAGGGGCTGGACGTGCTGCTGCTCACCAAGCCCGCCAACATGTTCTACCTGACCGGCGACGGCAGGCTGTGCGCCTATGCCATGATCACCCGGGACGGGAAGGTAGCGCTGGGGGTGCCGTCGACGGACGTGGCCGACGTCACGGCCGCCGCCCGCTTCGACCACATCACCGGCTTCGAGGATGAGGTGGGCATGATCCATTCCATCGCCCATTACTTCAGCCACTTCGCCATCGCGGAAGGGTCCGTGGGCCTCGAATACACCTTCCTCACCCAGTCGATGATGGGCATGCTCACCCACCCGCATGCCAAGCCGGAGGGCGTCGCCCCCAGGGACTGCACCCACATCCTGTCGGCCATGCGCATGGTGAAGGAGCCGGCGGAACTCGGGCGGTTGCGCGCCGCGGCCGCGGTGGCGGATGCGGGGATGGCCGCGGCGGTATCCGCGGTGAAAGCCGGCGCCACCGAGAGCCAGGTGGCGGCGGCGGCGGAATACGCCATGCGCCATGCCGGGGCGGAGGACTTCTGGCGCTCCTACGTCTCGTCGGGCCCGCGCACGAACATCGCTCACGGGCTGCCCACGAACCGCGAGCTCGAGGCCGGCGACCTGGTGATGATAGACATCCACCCCATCGTCGGCGGTTACAGCTCCGATATCTGCCGCACGGTCTGCGTGGGTGCGCCCACCGCCGAGCAGCAGGCCGCCTACGACCTGTACCTGCGCGCCCAGCAGGCCACGATAGCGAAGATCAGGGCCGGGGTCGGCATGGTGGAGCTGGAGCAGACCATGCACGGCATCCTGGGGGATGCCGGGCACGGGGACCATGTCTTCGGCCCGCCCATCCATGGAGTTGGCATCGAGTTCGAGGAGGCGCCGCTGCCCCCGGGGCACGCCTTCTTCCACGGCGAGAAGGAGCCGCCGCCGCTACCGGCGAACGCGGTCATCTCGGTGGGCAACTGCGGCCTGTACACCGGCCCCTGGGGTGTGCGCGTGGAGGACACCAATATCGTCGGGCAGGACGGGCCAGAGACTCTCACCCGCTATCCGCGCGAGCTCGTGCCCGCGTAAGGCTACCGGCCTTACTGGTCGTAGCGCTCCTCGTAGAACTGGAGCAGCTGCTGCATCTCTTCCTCGCTCAGGCCCTGGCGCCACTTGTGGTAATCCTCGGCGAGGACCTGCTGGCTGATGCCGGGCTTGAGGGCTTCCGCCTCCGGCAGGAACTGGTTGTAGAAGTTGTCGGCCACCTCGTAGAAGCCGAGCCACTGGACGTAGTCGGGCCCGGCCATGGCGGCGCCGTGGCGCGCCCGGCGGCCTTCGTGATGCCATAGCTCGAAATAGGTCCACTCGATCTTGTCGTCGAAGGGCGTGGCGCTCACCAGCCCGTCCGCCTGCAGCTCTTCCATGATGGCCTTCGCCGGTATCGCGAACTTGTTGTTGTAGAGCTCCACCGAGTTGTCGAACTGGCTGTAGAAGTCGCCGACGTAGCTGCTGGAATGGCACTGGGTGCAGACGTCGACCATGGAGGCGCGCTTCTCCTCCCAGTTGTCGAATTTCTTGGAGACCACCGGCCTCAGGGTCCAGGAGATGCGGGTGCCGATGTCATGCGTCGTCTCCTGGCCGGGGGTGGCGCTCATGTGGCAGGTGGCGCAGGTGGGGGCGGCGCTGTAGTCCTCACCCACCACCCAGGAATCGCTCTCCAGGTTCATCTCTTCCCTGTTGGCCTCGTAGAGGATGCCGTGCTTGGATTCCATGAACACTTCCAGTTGCGGATGGTCGGGGCCGACGTGGCACTTGCCGCAGCTCTCCGGCTCCCTCGCCTGGGCCCGGGAGAACTCATGCCGGGCGTGGCAGGCCGAGCAGGAACCCATGCTGCCGTCAGGGTTGACGCGGCCCATGCCGGTGTTGGGCCAGGTCTCCGGGTCGAGCTGGCCGTTCTCGGTGACCGTGACGGTGCCGCCGTGGCACTGCTGGCAGCCCTGCACTGCTGCGGGATAACCCTCCACCGCGACGCCCAGGAAGTTGTCCAGCGATCCGGTGAACTGGGCCGCCTGGGCGTGGTGGCTCCCGGAGAACTGCTCTACCTCATCGATATGGCAGTTGGCGCAGTCGGCCGGCGAGACGATTATCGCGATGGTCTCCCCGTTGTGCTCGAAAGCGTCGGCGTCTTCGGCGGCGGCCTGGTGGCAGTCGAGGCAGCCTACGTCCTGGTCGCCGTGACGGGAGTCGCGCCATTGTTCGACGATACCGGGGGTGACGTCGGCGTGGCAGTCGGCACAGGCGTCGTTCCCGGCCGCGGTCTCCTCGCCGCAACCGGCCAGAGCAGCAAACAACGATATCGACGTCAGCAACAGAACAACTGACAACGCGGTTACTGAACTCACCCTCAGACGCGCATTATTCATCATGCCCTCCCGGCGTCGACAGTTGTGCTGACATCGTTATTCTTATGCTTGGCAGGCGATTCCTTTAAACCTGTGTCGTCGCGGGTGACTGACGGCCGCCGGGCCCAGGTTCACCACTTGCTCTTCTTGCTGCCCGCCAGGAACGAGCCGAAGACGAACCAGGTCCCCAGCACGAAGCCGAGGTTGTAGAGGTTCCCCTTGTTATGGATCTCGTAGATGCCGACGCCGTCGTCGAAGAGGGAGACGATGAAGGCCACCGGCAGGATCAGCCCGTGCCAGAGCCCCGCCCAGAAGCCGGCGACGCCGTCGGACCCCGCGGTGCCCTCCTCGGCGTTGCGGTCGGCGCAGCCGGTGATGAGGACGGCGGCGGCGAGCATGAGTACAAGTATCAGCACGAACTGCTTGCGGTTCATGGCGGCCTCCTGGCGGTAGTGTGAGAAATCTGATCAAGCGGAATACGGATGTTAGCGCTATTCTGCTACCGAAACCAAAGAGCGAAACATGACAACATGAAGATCACCTGCTGTCTGCGGGAGTGGCGGCAGGTATCCACGAGTCCGCAGCGAACCCTGAATAGACATGGAAAGTCACAGCAGGAAAAGGCCCACGCCGCCCCCCGTTGAGCTGGCCCGCAAGGCCCTCATCATCGCCGACGATGTCATCCACGTAGTCGTGGCCCTGTTCCTGGTGGCCGCCGCGGTGATGATGCTGGGCTACGCCGCCAAGAACTTCGGTGACACCAGCATCGCCTCGATCCTGCTGGTGGTCAACGACGTCCTCTTCGTGCTCATCATCGCCGAGGTGCTCTGGACCATCATCCGCTACCTCCGGCGGGAGAAGTTCTCCCTGGCGCCGTTCCTCTTCATCGGCATCATCTCGAGCCTGAGGCGCATCCTCTTCATCGATGCCCAGATGTCCCTGGGCAGCAGCGAGCACACCTTCAACGAGAACGCCATCGAACTGGGCATCCACACCGGCATCATCTTCGTGCTGGTGGTGGCCTACGTGCTCATCAAGAAGGTGAAAGCGGTCGACGACTGAGCGTTGGCGGGCGGAAATACCTGTATTCAGGAATTACTTTTTCACTGTTTTTCACACTCCCGCGCTGGCGGATTGAAGAAACAGGCGCAACTTCCGAAACAACCAGATGGAAAAGCGGCCGATACCGTACAGCCGAATGTCGGGATGCCGGAGCCCGGCCGCCCTGAATCGCAAAGAAACAGCTTGCCATGGAACGGGCCACTAAAGCCATAAGGGGAACGGGAGACACGCTCAGCTGTCCCAACGACGGCGCCGCCCTGGCGCCGGTCCGCGCCTCCAGCCGCCAGGGGGCGGTCATCATGCTGGACCAGTGCGGCTGCTGTGGCGGCATCTGGTTCGACAGGTGGGAGCTGTTCCAGGTGGATGCGAAAGAGGTGAAGGAGCTCGCCGCGGTCGACCTGGAAAGGCTGCGCTGCCCCGCCGGCAAAGCGGCCGGCGCGCCCGCCTGCCCCCGCTGCGGGCAGGGCCTCAGGACCTTCACCGACCCACAGATCCCCGCCAGCATCCAGATGTTCATCTGTGACGGTTGCGAGGGCGTCTGGCTCAACCACGGCGAGGCGGCCGGGTACGCCGAGTTCCGCCAGCAGTTCTTTGAGCGGCGCGGGGCCGGTCAGCAGTCCCCGGGCAGCCGCGGGCGCCTGGGCGCCGATTACGAGAAGATGCTCAAGGCCAGCAGCAACCGGGAGTACTGGCAGGCGCTGGAGCAGTTCGGCCACCAGCTGGGCGGCCAGCGCGACGCCCTGACCGGCCTGCCGCTGGACGGCTCCGCCGCACAGCTGGCCCGCATCGACGAGGCCCAGGATGCCTTTTACACGGCGCTCGGCGTTCTGGCCCGGCTCTTGTTCGGCTGGCTGTGAAGGCCCTGTTTGCATGGGATGCATTCATTCGCTAGCCTAGGTATATAGCCTTTTGGCTTACAACCCCAAGACAGGAGTATATTATGTCAGCAGTACTGGATAAGGCGCAGGAACTGGCGGATGCCATTTCCGAATCTGATGAGCTGGAGGATCTGCGCGAGGCGGCAGAGCGCCTCGACGAAGACGAGATCGCTTCGGCAGCCATCAAGCAGTTCCAGGACAAGCAGGAGACCATTCGCCGGGCCGCCAGTTCGGGGCTCGAATTGCCGGAGGACCACATCAACGAGCTCAAGGAGCTCCAGGGCCGGATCAGCGATATCCCCACCGTGCAGGACTTCGCCGCGGCCCAGAACGGTTTCAATGTCATGATGAGCAAGGTGAATGACATAATCGCCGCCGCCGTCACCGGCGTTATCCCGGGTGAAGACGAAGGCGGCAGCGGCCACGGTCCCGGCTGCGGCTGCGGCTAGAAACGGAATGGACGCGAGCGCGATGTTTCCGGGGAAAGGTAGGTGACGCGGATTGGAACGGCCTGTAATCGATCGGGAAGAATGCACCGGTTGCGGCATCTGCATAGACGAATGCCCCAACGAGTGCCTGGAATTCGACTCCGAGGACATTGCGACCCTTGTTAACGCCGAGGCATGCGATGGCTGCGGCACCTGTGAGGAAGTATGCCCCACCGAGGCGATAACCATGGAAGAATCCGGCTAGGCCAGCGCCGGCCGGGACTACCGGGGATCACGCATTTGGAAATGAAAAACTCCTCCCGCGCGGGAGGAGTTTTATCATCTGGAGTTCCAGCCGTATCAGCAGGAAGAGCTGCACTTGCAGGTGCTGGAGCTCTTTCTGCTCGCTTTTCTGATCTTCACGGGCCACCTCCATGAAATGCCGTTAGACGGCCGCGCCGTGACCGGCGGGAGCCGTAGCCTGCCTGCAGTCTCTATTCTAACCGAAAACCGGGCCGGGGAAACAATAATCTTGCAGGCGTAGCGGCCTACTTCACGCCGTAGCGGTAGCACTGGCACAGGTCCACACCCCGCTCCCCGCCGTCTTCCGCCGCCCGGAAACGGCAGCCGCCCCGGCACTCGGCCAGGAAGCGGCAATCGCAATCCAGCTCTTCGAGGGTGGTCCGTCTCACCCTGTCCCAGGCGGCGGCAAGGCCGCCGGAGACGCTCCCTGCAGGCTCGCCGCCGTAGAAACCGCAGCGGGCGATGGCGCCGCCGGCCATTACCGCCATCAGGTGGGCGCCGCAGGCATAGCCGGGGGCCGGCTCATGGATGGCGCCGCCGAAGGAGAGGTTCAGGAGCGGCCCGGCGACGGCGGGGTCGACCAGGAGGCCGCGGTTCGCGCCCAGCCGCCCGGCTGGTGACGGCAGGTCGATGCTCCACTCGCGCGCTCCGAGGCCGTGGACCAGCTCTTCCAGCCGTCCGAAATCGTCGACGTTGCCCGCATGGATCATGGTGGCTACCGAGAGCTGTACCCCGGCGGCTGCCAGCCTGCGCGCCGCGGCCACTGCGCGCTCGAAGGTGCCGGGCCCCCGCAGGCTCTCGTGGGACGCGCCGATGCCGTCGATGCTAACCTGGACCTCGTTAAAATCCAGTCTGGCGGCGGTCCCGTCGTCGATCAGCAGGCCGTTGGTGAGAAGTATCGAGCGGATATCCTTGCCGGCGACCAGGTCGTTGATGCGCCAGAAGTCCGGGTGCAGGAGCGGCTCGCCCCCGGAAACCATCAGCCTGAGCCCCTGCATCCCCTCGAATTCGGCGATGACGGCGCGGATATCCTCGAAGCCCAATTCTTCCGCCGCCGCCCCGGGCTCGCCCTGGAAGCAGTGGGCACAGGCGAGGTTGCAGCGGCCGGTGATGTGCAGGAGCAGATAGCGCAGGGAGGGCAGGGGGCTCTGTCCGAACTCCAGCTTGCGCGCCGCCGGGGCGCCGGCCGGCTCGAGTATCCCCTCAGCCAGGCAGAAATCCACGAAAGCGCGCCCGGCGTCGTCGCCCGGTACGGCGACCCCGGAGGCCGACGACTCCAGGAACGGGACCGCCTCGTCGCTGACGAAGTACAGCTCGTCGGTCTCGCGGTTGTAGACCGCGGGCTCTTCGAGCAGTTTGAGCGAGCAGGCCGGTGTCATGCGCACAAGGGCGCTGCCGCCCGCCCCCGTTCCCGCCTCCTCGGGGCTCATCTGGGCGGCCCCTCCTTCTTTGCCGCCAGCGCGGCGGCCAGCGACTCCGGCGTCAGCTTCCCGCGGGAGATGAGGATGCGCAGCATCCGGAAGCAGGAGCATTCGAGCTCTTCCTCATGGTCATCACCGTAAAAGTCGCAATCGTAGCAGAGGAGGGCGCGCAACTCCGCAAGACTCAGGCTGGTGCGTCCACCCAGCGCCGCCGCCGCCGCCTCCAGGTTAGGGAATCTTTCAGCATCCTTGTCCAGGGTGGCTCCTTCCTGTCTGCAGGCAGTTATCATGACTCTAGCAGAAGCGGCGGGGGCCGGGAACTGCCCCCGCGGCATGTTACTCATGAATCTGCAGAAATGTCAATAAATGAGCGCTTGCAGGCGCCCGCGGGATTATTTTCAAATGCAGGTATTTTAATACTCTTAGTTTAATAGAAGTAATGTTCCAGCTTTGATGATTTACGTTCTTGACAAAAGTAAAAAGGTAAGTTTTAATACCCCTGAGGGTAATTTCACCGCGGAATTCGACATCAAATAATCCCGGTTGACTTACTGTTCGATTTTTCCATTTCTGAGGGAGGGCACAAATGGGAGCTCGAGGTCGCGCAGCCAGCTGCGCAGGTGGAAACAGTGACGCGAGGGTCTGGAGGCAGCCGTGAAGTGGATTGTCTCGAAATTCAAGCAGTTCGGCGGCTGGATAGGAAGGCTGCCGGTAGCGCTCAAGGTCGTCCTGGGCGTCTCGCTGCTGGTATTTGTTTTTGGCGGCACATACGGCAGCTACCGCATCTATAACTACACCCAGCACGATCCGGAGTTCTGCCGTTCCTGCCATACGATGAACATCGCCTGGGACAAGTGGGCCGAGAGCGAACACAGCAAGGTGGGCTGCCATAGCTGCCACCAGGCGAGCCCCATCGCGAGCGCGCGCCTGGTCATCAACTACCTGCTGGAGAGGCCGGACATCAACACGACCCACGCGCATATCTCGGACGAGTCGTGTGAGAAGTGCCATTACAGCGGCGACCCCCAGTGGGTGCAGGTCGAGGCGACGGCGGGCCACAAGGTCCATGCCGAAGAACAGAACATCGCCTGTCAGACCTGCCACGGGCTGAGGCTGCATGAGTTCAGGCCGGCGACGGAGATCTGCGCGGCCTGCCACGCGGACCACGTGGAAGGCCATGAGAAAGAGATCAAGACCACGGAGATGCAGAACCTGCACTGTATCGAGTGCCATCAGTTTTTGCGGGAGGATAGCCCCATCAGGCCCACCAGGGAGACCTGTATGGAGTGCCACCAGAAGCTCGACAACAATGGCGTGACATTCCCGGACGACGCTCCGATGCAGTGGGACTGCCGCGAGTGCCACAAGCCGCACGACTCCGAGCGGCCGGTGGTCGACTGTATCGGCTGTCATACGGAGGCGCGCTCGGCCGGGCTGCATGCGGTCCCGTCGCACGTCGCCGGTTATGTGGACGCCAACGGCCGGGAGACGAAATGCAAGGACTGCCACAAGCCGCATGAGTGGACCATGAAGTCGCGGGAGAACTGCGCGACATGCCACAGCGACAAGGTGGAGAGTCATAACCCCGGCAAGCTCTGCACCGAGTGCCATGACTTCGGCAAGATATCCATGGGACCCGCGGGTGAGCCGCTGCAGGGAGGATAAACTCCCCGCAAACGCTAAATTGCTGCAAATAAGGCGATAAAGCAGTATTTGGCCGCGCAGGAAAGACCGGGGCCCTGGCGCCCGGAGAGAAAAAGGGTTGCACAAACGCAATCGATTGTATTACTATTCGGCGATTGCATTTAGCCTCTCCCTGGTGGAGGGGCGGCGGGTAAGACAGTTCGCCTGAGGGCGACGGGAAAAAGGTGAGGGTACTGATATGTGGTACATAATGGAGAACACACGTTTCTTCGTTATCAACGTGGTCGCGACCACGGCGATACTCACCGCCCTCTGCTTCGGCATTCCTCCGTTTATCAACTGGCTGACCGGAGTTATGGAGAAGAACAATAGCGAATGACCATCCGCAGACAGCCGGGAGCTTGATAACCCGGTTGTTTTTTTGTGGAGTGGGCAGCAGCGGGCGGCAAGGCTATATACCCCCCTTCGGATAAATGAGAGCAGGGCGCAGCATGCGGGTCTGCTCCAGCAAAAAAACCGAAGGATAGCAACTAAATTGGAATTGATACCGACCAGCGCAGAAATGCGTTAGAGTTCCGGACTGGGGCTGACAAGGAGGGCTACAGTGGCTCATAAAAGATACGCCATGGTAATAGACATCCGCCGGTGCATCGGCTGCCACGCGTGCAGTGTCGCGTGCAAGGCGGAGATGGCGGTGCCGCTCGAGGTCAACGCCACCTGGCTGAAGATCGTGGAAAAGGGCGTCTATCCTGACGCCAGGCGCTTCTTTCTGCCCCGCACCTGCAACAACTGCGAGGACGCCATCTGCGCCCGCAACTGTCCCACCAAGGCAACCTACAAGCGGGATGACGGCATCGTCGCCGTCGACCAGCACCGTTGCATCGGCTGCAAGTACTGCATCGCCTCATGCCCCTACGACGTGCGCTACATCAACCCGCTCAAGAACATCGTCCAGAAATGCTATTTCTGCTCGCACCGGGTGGACGCCGGGCTGGTGCCCGCCTGTGTGGAGACCTGCCCGACGCGCGCCATCGTCTTCGGCGACAGGAACGACCCCAGGAGCGAGATCTCACAGGTGCTCGCCGCCAACGCCACCAACGTGCTGAAGGCCGAGATGCAGACCGGGCCGCAGGTGTTCTACATCTCGGCGGACGAGTCGACCATGAGCAACGTCGAGGAAGAGATCAACTATTACACGGAGCCCACTTTAATCAAGCTGCGCTTTTAGCCGGGCTTAACTCGATCCGGAGGGGAAGGAAGAATGGAACACGGTGATATCAACGTAGTATATTCGGTGGAGCATCAGCTGCCGCTGGTCATGTATATCGGCCAGTATTTCTTCTTCACGGGCCTGAGCGCCGGTTCGTTCGTCATCTCGGTGATCGCGACGCTGCTGGGCCGCAAGGAGTTCAAGCCCATCGGCAAGATCACCGCCGTTTTGGCGCCGGCGCTCCTGATCATCGCGCCGATCAACCTTATCGCCGACCTGGAGCAGCCGCTGCGCTTCTGGCACCTGTTCCTCTATTACAACTGGACCTCGCCCATCACCTACGGCTCGTTCCTGCTCACCGCCTACCCGGTAATGGGCATCATCTACGCCGTCATGGTCTATACCAACAGGCAGACGCCGGCCAAGATCCTGGGCATCCTCGGTATCCCGCTGGCCGTCTCGGTCCACGGTTATACCGGTTTCATCCTGGCCCTGGCCAAGGCGCGCTCCCTCTGGAACACCGCTGCCATGCCGACGATCTTCCTCGTCTCGGCCATGGTCTCCGGCATCGGCCTGGTGGTCATCATCGCCGCCATCCGCTGGAAGTGGTTCGACAAGGACGCCACCGAGGAGCAGCGTGCAGGCGACAAAAAGCTGATCCTGCAGCTGGCCCAGTTCATGGCGTACACCCTGATGCTCGACCTCTTCCTGATCTTTTCCGACATCCTCGTGCTGCTGACGGCGCACTCGGACGCGTACGAGGCGGGCCTGCTGATCCTCACGGGCAACTTCGCGCCGCTGTTCGTCGGCGTGGAGCTGATCCTGGGGGCGCTGATACCCATGATCCTGGTGCTGGGACCGACGCGAAAGTCGATGACGGCTGTCGTGGTGGCATCCATCCTGGTGAATATCGGCGTATACGCCATGCGCTACGTGATGGTGATCGGCGGCCAGACCGTGCCTTTGAGCTAGAGACCGCAAGGAGCTATTGACATGCAAATGATTAGTCGCAGGGATTTTCTCAAGCTAGGCGCAGCCAGCACGGCGGTGCTGGCGATCGAGAGCCAGTTCGGCGCGATCGCCCATGCCGCTGAGCAGCTGGTGGAAGGCGGCCGTTCTGTGAACCGGACCTCCGGGCTGCCCCGGTCGTTCCTGCCCAGCACCTGCACCCAGTGCCCCGCCGGTTGCGGCATCATCGGCTATGTGGAGGAAAGCCGCCTGGTGAAGATCGGCGGCAACACCAAGCACATCAGCAACCAGGGCGCCCTGTGCGCGCGCGGGCAGGCGGGCATCAACGCCCTCTATGACCCCAACCGTATCCTCAAGCCGCTGAAGCGGGCAGGTTCCCGCGGCTCCGGCGAGTGGACCGAGATCTCCTGGGAAGAAGCCCTGACCGAAGTCTCCGGCCGCATCGGCGGAATCGCCAACAGGAACGAGTTCGTGATGCTCACCGACGACCTCGGACGTGACGACCTCGCCCGCCGTTTCACCTGGGCCCTGGGTTCGGGCAACGCCCTGGAGGGGACCGGCGTCTACAACGCCAACAAGCTCGTGGCGACCCAGCTCACCTGGGGCAGGGCCGGCGACATGCCGGACGTCAGTTCGAGCAAGTACATCCTCTCCTTCGGGGCCAACCCCATGGAGAACCACACCGAGTTCGTCGGCTTCGTCCGACGCCTGGTGGACGGCATGCAGGACAACCAGGCGAAGGTGGTGGTCTTCGACGTGCGACTGACCAACACTTCCGCCAAGTCCAACGAGCTTTATTACACCGCGCCGGGCACTTACGGCCTGCTGGCCCTGAGCATGGCGCAGGTGATCATGCAGGAAGGCCTCTACGACGCAACCTTCATCGACCGCTGGACCAATGTCTCCGCCGCCGACCTGACGCGACACCTGGCCCAGTACACGCCCGAGCGGGCCGAGGCCGAGACCGGCGTAAGCGCGTCGGTCATCCGGCGCATCGCGGCCGAGTTCGCCACGACCAAGCCGGCGACGACACTGACCGACTCCATGGCCTCCAGTTACAGCAACGGCGTGCAGGCCGAACGGGCGGTCATGCTGCTCAACATCATCACGGGCAACGTCGATACCCGCGGCGGCTACTGCCTGCCGCGCGAGTACACGCTGGCTGAGCCCGCGCCCGCCCCGGCGTACCCGGGAGCGACGGTGCTGTCCAACCCGCCCGCCAACCCGCTGGCGTCGCAGCAGGTGATCTCGCGGACCATGGAGGCGATCCAGAAACGTGAGCAGAACGTCGGTGTGCTGATGTCGCATCGCTACAACATCGCTTATTCAAACCCCGACCTGGGCACGGTGCAGGACGTCCTCAAGGACGAGACGCTCGTCCCCTTCCATGTCGCGGTGACACCATACGAGACTGAGACCGCCATCTACGCGGACATCATCCTGCCGGAGGCGACCTACCTGGAGGACTGGGACATCGAGGTCAGGCCTTCCCCGGAACAGGTGCCCTTCGTCTCCCTGCGGCAGCCGGTGGTGCCGGCGCTCAAGGAGTCGAAGACGTTCTTCGATATCACCAGGGAGTTAGCCAACCGGATCGGCGGCAGCGTGGCCCAGTATTTCGCCTTCAAGCGCGTCGACGATTACCTCAAGGGGAGGATCGCAGGCATCGGCGGCCTGGTGGGCGCCGGCGGGATCGACTACCTCAAGCAGCACGGGGTCTGGTACGAGCCCACGAGCCGTCCCGACTACGGTTCCTACGCCAGCACCGGGTTCGCTACGCCCTCGGGCAGGATCGAGGTCTACTCCAGCCGCATGGCACAGCACGGCTACGACCCGCTGCCGTCCTATGAGGCCATCGCCGGCCTGGGCAATCTTCATGAGAACGACATGGTCCTGACCATCTTCGATACGGCGGCCCAGTTCGACTCAAGGACCGGCAACTGCATGTGGCTGAACGAGATCGAGCATAACAACCCGGTCTGGATGAACCCCGAGACAGCCCACGCTCTCGGCATCGAGGAGGGCGACCATATCAAGCTCACCCGCAAGGACGGCGAGGCCAAGATCCGTTCGCTGGAGTCCACTGCGTACCTGACCGAGGGCATCCACCCCAAGGTGGTCGCCATGGCCAACGGCGTCGGGCATACCGCGTACGGCGCCATAGCCCAGGGTGAGAAGATACCCTATGACGACCCGGAGATCCCTGTCGAGTTGAGGGACCCCAACACCAAGCTGGTCTGGTGGGAGCACCACGGTTTCAACCCCGGCCACGGCGTCAACGCCAAGCAGATCGTGCCGGCGCTGGTGGACCCGGTCGGGGGCGGCCAGGCCTGGGGCGAGGTCGTGGTAACGGTAGCCAAGATATAGGAGTCTGGTTTTGTCTGAAGGCCAGCATGGAGCTGGTGAAGGGCAGCGTGGCGATGAAGCCATGGCCCGGGCGGGCGTTTGCAGGTTGTTGGCGCGCGTTTTCAGCAACAAGCCCTCAGCGGAGCTGGTCGAGGGACTGAGGGAGGCGCGCATGCTGGAAGTGCTGGCGTCCCTCGGCGTCGACTTCGACCAGGGTTTTATCAGCGGCGATGCCGCCGGGGAGGCCGAAAGTCTGGGCATCGAGTACACCAGACTGTTCGTCGGCCCCGGGGAGCATATCGCACCCCACGAGTCGGTGTTCGTGCGGGGCCAGGCCGAAAGCGAACCCAGGCTCTGGGGCGAGGCGACGGCAGCGGTCGCGGAGTTTTACCGCGAAGCCGGCCTGGAAGTGGATACGGCCGGGGAGATCCCGGATCATATCGGGATCGAGCTGGAGGCCATGGCCGAGCTGGCCGCCGCCGAGGCAGAGCGGCACGAGCGGGGCGAGACCGCCGAGGCCGAGACCCTGTGGGGTTTGCAGCAGCGTTTCGCCTGGGAGCATCTGGCGAGGTGGCTGCCGGATTTCGGCAGGGCCGTAGCAGAGCAGGCCCAGAGCAGTTTTTACCGCGGCATGGCTTTGCTGGTAGGCGGCCTGGCCGAACTGTATGAAGACGAATGAGAAACAGCAGGCAGGACTTGCTGAAACATAAAGGGAGCGAGGTACTATGAAGATACCCAAGTTTTCCAAGCCGGTGTGGGTGATCATCGGGATCGGAGTCGCGGTGCTGGCCATGGCTCCGCTGATCGGGCTTGCCCATTTCACGACTACGACTCCCCGTTTCTGCCAGACCTGCCACGGCACCGGCGAGACCGCCGATGTCGGCATCCCGTCCGACGTGCATCCCGATTATGGCGAGGTCGGCTGCCTCGAGTGCCACGCCGAGGACGGAGGACATTTTGTGACCGATGGTTACCAGGAAGGTTTCAAGGCCGAGCCTGACCGGGTCAGCGAGAACTGCAAGCGCTGCCACGAGGAGATGACCACCAAGAACGACAACGAGGGATTCAAGTACAACGTCCACGACATCATCTTCCCTCACGAGAAGCATTTCAGCTTCGGGGCCCAGTGCGCGGACTGCCACCGCAACATCGCCCACGACCTGAACATCAACCAGACCTGGCGGCCGCGGATGGCTTACTGCTTCCAGTGCCATCCCAGCACTGACCCCTGCACCAAGTGCCACCCCGACGGCTCCATCGATTTCGAGCAGTATGACATTGCGACGCTGATACCGCCGCCGGCCAAGCTGCCTGAAACCCGCTCGGCGGATATCGCCCAGGCGACCTTCGAGGTCCAGTGCGGCAAGTGCCACGCGATCTACCCGCCCTCGCTCTACACCAAGGCGGAGTGGGCCCCGGTGGTCGACCGGATGATGACCTACACCGGCGCCAACATCACGCCGGAGGAGCGGGCGCTCATCCTCTCCTACCTGGACGTCACCGCGCCGGAATAGAGACAGAAAGGGCGGCCTGCCGGACAGGCGGCCGCTGAGAATACAGTGACTTCAAGGGGCGCGGCGGTCTTTGACCGCCGCGCCCCTTCGAATTCCCGGCTGCCCCCGAAACGGCATCCCTGGCAGGCTTCAGCCTTCCCCAGCGCCCGCAATAGCTGCCGGGCTGCGAAGCGGAGGATCCGTCGAACTCCTTTTTGACTTGAGGATCCCAGGGTAATTTCCGAAGCACCGGAGGAATCCAGATGGCAGGTCAAGAAATATAGGGGGAACTGGCAGATGTTTGACTTTGAAAAAACCTACGCGGAGCTGGTGGCGGCTGAAGGCGGCGCGGTGGAGCTGAGGCCCCTGCTGGGGGAGCTGTATGCATCCCTGGTGGAACAGCCGCCGGACTTCGCCCGCATAAAGGCTGAGCGCGCCCGCGGCCTCCACGCCGCCTGATCCATGGCCGGCGCATCGGGCTTCAAGGGCGACCAGAAGCTGCCGCTCAGGTCGCCGCTGGCGAAGGCTGAGCGGCGGCTGATCGACCGCCTCATCCCCAAATTCCCCCGCTGGCTGCAGGGCTACCACCTGACGCTGATGACCGTCCTCTGGTCGGCCGGTGTCATCCTCGCCGGCTACCTTGCCCGGGAGCGCCTGGGGTGGCTCTGGCTGGCCTCGGCGATGCTCTTCCTGCAGTGGTTCAGCGACTCCTTCGACGGGTCGCTGGGCAAGCACCGCGACACCGGCATCCCCAAGTGGGGCTACTACATGGACCACCTGCTCGACTACGGCTTCATGGCGTCCATCATCGTCGGTTATGCCGTCCTCTTCGACGGGCGCGAACGCTTCACTTTCTTCATCCTGGTGCCGATCATCGGCGGCTTTATCGTCAACTCGTACCTGTCCTTCGCCGCCACCAGCGAGTTCAAGATCACCTTCATGGGCCTGGGGCCCACCGAGGTGCGCCTGATGCTCATCATCCTCAACACGGCGATCATCATCTTCGGCACCGGCTTCGTGGAGGCGGCACTGCCCTACGTACCCTACGTCGCCGGCTCCGCCCTCATCCTCGTGGTCTACCGCACCCAGCGCTACATCTGGGCCGTCGACATGGAGGACAAGCGTAAAAGGGTGGAAAACCGCCCCCCCGCTTGAGTTAACCGTCCGGGGTATCTAATATACTATTGACCGTGCTAGGCGGGGAGTTAGCGGTGCCCTCTACCCGCAATCCGCTATAGCGGGGCATCAATTCCCACCTTCGGGGCAGATCCGTATGGACAGCTGGCCTTGCAGGCGGTGTTGAAGGCCAGGTCCTGCGCAATGGAACGTCGTGAACCCCGTCAGGTCCGGAAGGAAGCAGCGGTAAGCGATCTCTTCCATGTGCCGCAGGGAAGCCTGACTGGAGCCGGCTGCCTGGTGCACGCATGCGGGCCGGTTTCAACGGTGGGTGCACGGTCATTTTTTCAGCCGGCTGCCGGATATTCAGGGCGACGCCCGCCGGGGCCGGGGACCGGGGGAACGGGACCACCCGACGGGACTAAATATATGGCGCACACCACCCTCTACCGCAAATACCGGCCCGCGAGCTTCGCCGAGGTCGTGGGGCAGGAGCACGTCACCCGGACGCTGATGAACGCCATCGAGGCGGGCAAGGTGAGCCACGCCTACATGTTCGCCGGCTCGCGCGGCACCGGCAAGACCTCCACCGCCAAGCTGCTGGCCAAGGCGCTCAACTGCGTCGAGGGCCCCACCGCGACCCCCTGCGGCAAGTGCGACAGCTGCGTGGCCATCGGCGCCGGCACCTCCCTGGACGTCATCGAGATGGACGCAGCCAGCAACCGCGGCATCGACGACATCCGTGAGATCCGTGAGCGGGTCGCCTACACGCCGGTGGAGGGCAGGTCCCGTGTCTACATCCTGGACGAAGCCCACATGCTCACCAAGGAAGCCTCCAACGCCTTCCTCAAGGTGCTGGAGGAGCCGCCGGGGCATGTCATCTTCGTCCTCTGCACCACCGAGGCCCACAGGGTATTGCCCACGATCCAGTCCCGCTGCCAGAAGTTCGAGTTCCGCCGCCCGGATTCGGGCATGGTGCTCGACGTGCTCAGGCGCGTGGCGGCCGCCGAGGAGATTGAGATCGAGGACGCCGGGCTGGCGGCCATCGCCCGCGGCTCCGCCGGCGCCTTCCGCGACGCCATCGGCATCCTCGACCAGCTGGCGACCTTCTGCGACAAGCGCATCGCCCTGGATGACGTGCTCTCGATGCTGGGCACGGTGGAGTCGGAGCTGCTCTTCGAGGCCGTGGACATCGTCGCCGAGGAGGATTCCCGCGGCGCCCTGCTGTTCCTCGACCGCCTGGCCGGCCAGGGGCGCGACTTCAACCAGTTCACCCTCGACCTCATCGGCCACCTGCGCAACATCTTCCTCGTCCAGCAGCTGGAGGACGAGTCGGAGGGGATCCTGGATGTGCCCCGGGAGGACATGTCGCGCCTCAAGGCCCAGGCGCGCCTGCTGGCGCCGCGCCAGGTGACCCGTTTCATCGAACTGCTCATGAAGGCGGCCTCCGGGATGAAGGGGGGCGGCGAGCCGCGTCTGCAGCTCGAACTGGCCTTCGTCATGATGACGCGGCCCCAGGTCGACGCCTCGGCAAAATCCCTGCTCTACCGCGTGGAACAGCTTGAGGAGGGCCGCCTGGTGCCGGCGCCGAAGCGGATGAACGGCTCCCGGCAGGCCGCCGCGCCCTCCGGGGAGCAGCAGGAAGCGCCCGCCGCCGGCAGCGAGGGGGGCGCGGCGGACTCCGCCGGCGGGCAGGAAGCAGACGCGCCCGCGCAGCAGCTCGAGGTCTCCCTCGACAAGATCACCCGGGCCTGGAGCATCGTGCTCACCCAGGTGAAGAAGAGAAAGATTCCGCTATACTCGCTGCTGCAGGATTCGCGCCCGCTGACCCTGGAAAGCGGCGTCCTGACCATCGGCTTCCCGCCGGAATCGGATTTCAACCGCAACCAGGTGGACAAGCCCGAGCACCGGCGGATCATCGCTGAAGTGCTTAAGGAGATGACGGGGGCGGATCTCCAGATCACGTGCGCCATCAAGGAGGGCATGGCGCGCAGGGACGAGCCGCGCAAAAAGGCGCCGCCCCAGGAGGACAGCATCACCATGATCATCAAGGAGCTGGGCGCCGAGGAGATCACTTAATAGGAAAGGAACCATGATGCAGAACATGAACATGGGCAAGATGATGAAGCAGGTCCAGCAGATGCAGAAGCAGATGGAGAAGGCCCAGGAGGAGCTGGCCAACGAGGAGGTCGAAGCCAGCGCCGGCGGCGGCATGGTCACCGTCAAGGTGAGCGGCGACCTCAGCATCAAGAGCATCAAGCTCGACCCGGAGGCCATCGACCCGGAGGACCCGGAGATGCTCGAGGACATGATCCTCGCCGCCGTCAACGAGGCCATGCGCGCCGCCCAGGAGCTGGCGTCGAAGAAGATGAGCGGGCTCACCGGCGGCCTCAACATCCCGGGGCTGATGTAAAAACGGCAGCCGCAGAGCGCCACGTCTCCGCGCCGCGTCTTGTCATCTTAAAGCGAAGCGAAGGACCCGCTTTTCCATGCTTCCCGCACCCGTTGAACAACTGATAACCGAACTTTCGAAGCTGCCGGGCATCGGCCGGCGCTCGGCCCAGCGCATCGCGTTCCACCTCCTGCGGCGCCCGCGGGAAGAGACGCAGCAGCTGGCGCAGGCCATCGTGGACGTCAAGGAGAGGATCCGCTTCTGCGAGCGCTGTTTCAACTACTCCGAGGAAGAGCTCTGCAGCTTCTGCCGCGACGCCCGCCGCGACCAGTCGCTCATCTGCGTGGTCGAGGAGCCCAACGACATCATCCCCATCGAGAAGGGCGGCGACTACCGCGGCCTCTACCACGTCCTCGGCGGCGCGCTCTCGCCCCTGGACGGCGTCGACCCCGAGCACCTGCGCATCCGGGAGCTGCTGGCGCGGGTCGGGGAGGGCGGCGTCGAGGAGGTCATCATCGCCACCAACCCCAACACCTCCGGCGAGTCCACCGCCCTCTACATCGCCGACCTGCTGCGCGAGAAGGTCAAGGTCACCCGCCTGGCCAGCGGCCTGCCCGTGGGGGCCGACCTCGAGTACGCCGACGAGGCCACCGTCAGCCGCGCCCTCTCGGGCCGGCGTGAGCTCTGATCAGGAGGCCTTCAGGTAGAACACCCCGTTGCCCGCCTGCTGCCTTTCGAGCTTCCCCTCTTCCACCAGCGCGTCCAGTTTTTCCCGCGCATCACCGAAGGCGATCATGAACAGTTCGCCTACCTCGCGGACAGCGACCTTGCCGTACTTCCCGACGAAAGCGAGGATGTTCTCCTTGGTTGGGTTGAGTTCACGCGCCACCAGTTCGTCTCCCACCAGCCGATGGAACTGCTCGATCATCGCGATGGAGCTCATGTAGAAGTCGAAGCGCAGCGTCTCACCGTCGCTTACGCGCCTGATGGCGAAGGAGGGGAAGCCGGAGACCTCCTCATCGCGGCAGATGGCCAGGTCCTTGCGGAACTCCTTCTCGGCCCTGCCGCTCTCGATGTCCGCCAGGAAGCGCTCCCGGTCGAAGCCCACCTCCTCTGCCAGCTCCGCCTGCACCTCGACCTTGTGGATGAAGCGATGCTCGGCGGCGGCTGCTTCGCGCAGCCTGCGCAGATATTTCTTGGCCAGCTCCGGGTCCTGCAGCTCGGCCGCCTTGAAGGCGATGCAGGCCGGATAAGTAGACTTGAACTCCCGGCCCATGTCGGTGAAGATGCTGGCGTCCACCAGCATCCTGTGCCGGCGGGAGGCTTCCTCCCAGTGCGCCGCCACC
>QZKG01000055.1 GCA_003599855.1 Gaiellales bacterium
AGCTCGGCATCGGCGTAGAGGCCGTCCATGAGCTCTTTCCAGCGGCTGGCGAACTCCTCGTCAGCGATGATCTCCTCGATATCCGCCAGTATCTCCTCCTGCGGCAGCTGCTCCTGGCCGGCCTGGACCGCCTCGACCGTGGCCACGTACCACTTGTCTGCTACGTTCACCGGGGCCGATATCTGCCCCACTTCCAGACTGAAGATCACTTCTTCCAGCGCCGGGGCCAGTTGCCCCGGGGAGACCAGCCCCAGGTTCCCGCCGTTCTTGGGCGCCAGGGGGTCGATGGATACCTGCCGGGCGACATCGACGAAGCTCTCGCCGGCCTGGACCCGGCCTGCGGCCGCGAGCGCCTCGGTCTCGGTCGCCGAGACGATGTAGCGGGACTGGCGCCGCTCCGGCTGGTTGTAGACGCTGGCGTTCCTCTCGGCGTAGCTCTGGATGTCGTAATCGCTCACCTCGATCCCTTCCCGCACTGAGGCAGTCAGCTTCTAGCGGAGCAAGCGTTCCCGGGTGACCGTCCTGAGCTCCTCCTCGGTCACGCCCATCCCGGCGTATTCCTCCATCATCCTTTCCATGTCGCCGATATAGTCGTCTTCCGCCATGCGCGCGATCTCAGCGTCCAGTTCCCCAGCGGATAGGGAGATATCCCGGCGCTCTGCCTCCTGGCGCTCCAGCTCCGCCCAGACCATGTCCCGGGCGGTCTGGCGGCGTATCTTGGTGAAATTGGGGTCGTCACGGGTGACCATCCCCGGGTACAGGTCGCTGAAGTAATCGATCCGGGCGTCGACTTCCGCCTGGGTGATGACGGTGCCGTTCACGCGTACGGCCGCGTCATCCGGCAGGCCGCCGCACCCCGGGAGCAGGATGATGGCGATGAGCAGCAAGGCGAAAGCCGGCAGGGCTCCCCATCCCCGGTCGGTCGTGAAGCGGGCGCTCACGGCGGCGGGCCTGGTCTCTGTTGCTGTGCTGCTCATGGCGTTATTTTACTACTGTACGTAGTAATCGGTCAAAGGCAGGGGTAAAGCCGGGCGCCTTTCGGGTCGGCGTGGTAAGATGGGGCGGCTATGTCGCGCCAGACAGCCTACATCTACAGCGACTCCTTCCAGAAGTATGACCTGAGCCCCTGGCATCCGATGAAGCCGGTGCGGCTGATGCTGACCGCCGGCCTCATGCGGGCGTACGGCCTGCCGCAGCGGGACAACGTCAGCGAGGTCGAGCCACGCCTCGCCACGGACGAAGAGCTGGAGCTCATCCACGGCCCGGAGTACATCGGCAAGGTGCGTGAGCTGAGCGCTCCGGGGGCCCGCGAGGGCGATGGCATGGGTTGGGGCCTGGGCACCGGCGACAACCCGGTGTTCGTCGACATGCACGAGGCGTCGGCCACCATCGCCGGCGGCGCGGTACAGGCGGCGGACCTGGTGATGAGCGGAGAGCTGGATCATGTCTTCCACTTCGCCGGCGGCCTGCACCACGCCCAGCGCGACCGCGCCTCGGGCTTCTGCGTCTACAACGACGTGGCCATTGCCGCGGCGCACCTGAAGCACAAGTACGGAGCCCGCGTCCTTTACGTCGACATCGACGCCCACCATGGCGACGGCGTCCAGAACGCCTTCTACGATGACCCGCAGGTGATGACGGTCTCCTTCCATGAGTCGGGGCGGCACCTCTTCCCGGGCACCGGCTTCACCAGCCAGCTCGGTGAAGGCGCCGGGCGTGGCTACGCCGTCAACCTGCCCCTGGAGCCGTTCACCACGGACAGCGTGATGCTCGACGCCTTCGACCGGCTGGTGCCGTCGCTGGCACGTGCGTTCAAGCCCGACATGATCATCACCCAGAACGGCTGCGACGCCCACTGGAGCGACCCCCTGGCGCACCTGTCCCTGACCATGGAAGGCTACGCCGGACTGGCGGCCCGCATGCATGAGCTCGTCCACGAGGTCTGCGAGGGCCGCTGGCTGGCCTCGGGGGGCGGCGGCTACCAGGCTTACACGGTGGTGCCGCGGGTCTGGACTCAGCTCATGGGCGAGATGGCGGAGGTCAGGCTGCCCGAAGAGCTGCCTGCCGGCTGGCGGGAATTCTGCGGCCGCTTCGCCGACAGCGAGGTGCCCCTGTATCTCACCCGCGACGACCACGCCCCCGAGGCAGACGCCGCCACCCTGGAGATGATCCGCGCCGCTACCGGCGCCGCTATCGAAGAGCTCCGCGCGACGGTCTTCCCCCTGGTGGGGGCCTAGGGCCCGGCTTTTGGCAATCCGCCCCGCGGGCATGTACACTGTTGCGAGCCGAAAACCCGTCAACTAGCGAATGGGAGGCAGCAGATGGCAAGGGCAAGCGCGAGGCACATCCTGGTGGACAGCGAGGAGCTCTGCAACGACCTCAAGCAGCAGATCGAGAACGGCGCCGACTTCGCAGAGATCGCCAAGCAGCATTCAAACTGCCCGTCCGGCCGGCAGGGTGGCGACCTGGGCGAGTTCGGCCGGGGCCAGATGGTACCCGAGTTCGACGAAGTCGTCTTCACCGGCGAGCTGAACAAATGCCTCGGCCCGGTGAAGACCCAGTTCGGCTACCACCTGCTGGAGATCACCGACAGGTCGGAATAGGCCGCCGGACGACCGGAGGCATCCGGCTTGGGAATCACCGGCTATCTGATGGTCGTGATCAGCGCCCTGCTGCTGGCGGCGCATTTCCTCAGGGCGGCCTATCTCCCCCTGATTGTTTTCTGTCTTGCATTCCCGCTGCTGCTGCTCATCAGGCGCCGGTGGGCTGTGCGCGTAGTTCAGGCCATCCTCCTGCTCGGCGCCCTCGAATGGTCCCTGACCGCCGTCGCCGTGATGATCGAGCGCCGGGAGGCCGGCTCTGACTGGCTGCGGGGCGCGGCGATACTAGGCGCGGTCGCGGTCTTCAACGCGGCGGCGGCCTTCATTCTCCAGTCTCGCCCCTTCCGGGAAAGGTACCGCCCCGGCCGCGAAGGCGAAGGTCCGGCATGAGCCCTGCATTTGCTATACTTTCCGCTTGTGAGCAGTAGCCTCGACAACATCCGCGAACTGACAGTGGAACTCACCGGCGCCCTCCGGGAACTGGTGCTGCCGCACCTGGGCCGGGCCGAGGCGCGGACCCACGCCGGCACCGCCGTAGGAGGCGACGTCACCTTCGGCATCGACGAGGTAGCCGAGGAGTTCCTGGTGGAGTTCCTCCGGGAGCGGGGCGCCGACGTGGCGGTCTACTCCGAGGACCAGGGCCTTATCGAGTTCGGCGAGCCTGAGTACGTCCTGATCGTTGACCCCATCGACGGCACGCGGCCGGCGGCTGCCGGCCTGGAGTGCGCCATGGTCTCCATCGCCGTCGCGGAGATGAAGGACGCGCCCACCATGGGCGACGTGATCTTCGGCAGCCTGCAGGAGATAAAGGGCGGCGACCGTTTCACTGCCAGCCGCGGCGGGGGTGTGGAGATAACCAGCCTCGGGGGGGAGCCCCGGGAGGTCCGCCTCTCGCCTAACACCGACCTTTCCAGGCTCTTCTGGACCATCGGCTTCCGCGGCCGTCCCGCCCGGGCGCTCACGGAGACCCTGGCCGACCTCATCGATGCCTCATCGGTGGACGGCGCCGTCTTCGATCTGGGCAGCGCCACCTATTCCATCACCCGCATCCTCACCGGGCAGCTCGACGCCTACATCGACATCGGCCCCCGCATGATCGACGACGTGCCGGCGGTGAAGCCCCTTTTCGAGGCGGTGGGCAAGGGCGCCATCCTCAACAACTCGCCCCATGACCTCGCCGCCGTGGGCCTGATATGCCGCGAGGGCGGCGCCGTCTTCGGCGACGGCCGGGGCAACCCCCTGGAAGACCGCCTGCTGCTGGGGTCCGACCATTCGTTCCAGATGTCCTGCGTGGCCTCCGCCAGCGAGGAGCTGAACGCCAAGCTCATCGAGGCCGTCGATGCCGGCATCAGGAACCTCGAAGCCGAGTTTGGAAAGGGCGGTTAGGGGGGAGCAGGAAAGCAGCGCTGCTCATCTGCCCACTCACCCGACATGGACGAATCGACCCGCGAAGGATTGCTCTACGACAAACGCCCCGACGGCAAGGTCAAGTGCCGTGTCTGCCCCCGCCTGTGCGTGATCGCCGAGGGCAAGCTGGGCACCTGCCGCACCCGGCAGAACATCGGCGGCAAGTGCTATACGCTGATCTACGGCAAGGTCGTGTCGGTGGCCGCCGACCCCATCGAGAAGAAGCCCCTGTTCCACTTCCATCCGGGCACCATGTGCCTGTCCCTGGGTACACTGGGCTGCAACATGCGCTGCCTCCATTGCCAGAACTGGCAGATCGCCCACGCCGACGCCCTGGAGGACGGCGGCCAGCTCAGGGTGCTGCCGCCGGAGAAGATACCCCAGGTGGCGTCAAGCCACGGCTGCCAGGGGGTCGCCTGGACCTACAACGAGCCGACCATCTGGCTGGAGTACGCCCTCGACGGCGCCCGCGCCTGCCACGAGCACGGCCTCTACACGGTTTTCGTCACCAACGGCTACATCACCCAGGAGGCGCTCGCGATCATCGCCCCGCACCTGGACGCCTACCGGGTGGACATCAAGGGATTCAGGCCTGAGACCTACAAGTTCCTGGCCAAGATCAAGGACGTGCAGCCGATCTTCGACGCCGCCGTCGCCGCGCAAAAGGAGTACGGTTGCCACGTGGAGATCGTTACTAATATCATTCCCACAGTGAACGACGACGAGGAGACGCTGGGCTCCATCGCGGCCTGGATCGCCCGGGACCTGGGGAAGAAGACTCCCTGGCACGTGACGCGGTTCCACCCGTACCTGGAGCTGTCGCACCTGCCGTCGACGCCCATCGAGACGCTGGAGCGCGCCCTGGAGATCGGCCGCCTGGCAGGGTTGGAGTTCGTCTATGTCGGCAACGTCCCCGGTCATCCAGCGGAGAACACAGTGTGCCCCAACTGCCGCCGGATAGCGGTCCGCCGCGACGGATACTCCCTGGGAGAGGTGAACGTCAGGGAAGGTTACTGCGTCTTCTGTGGAGAAGACTTGAACATCGTCCAGGGGGATGGCCTTGCTGCCGGCGGGAGTGGCGCCGGCTCCGGGCGCGGCTAAACATTTTCTCCGCCGTGGCCGAATATGCGGCGGAGGGCGGAAAAGGGTACAATATTCCCGCTGGGCGCACAGCCGTGCGCCTATATTTTTGTTGGAGACACCAGGAGGCCTTTTGCTACAGGAAGTACACGTAGGTCACAAGTCGCTGGCGGACTACCAGAGCATGGTGGTAGGCTCGCTGGTGGATGAGATCAGGGAGCTGGCCAAGGAGCTTGAAGGGGCCCGCGTCCTGCATGTCAATGCCACTTCCTTCGGCGGCGGCGTCGCCGAGATCCTCTATACGCTGGTGCCGCTGATGCGCGACGTCGGCCTGGAGACCGACTGGCGCGTGATCATGGCGGCGCAGGAGTTCTACGAGGGCACCAAGCTTACCCACAACTCGCTCCAGGGAGACAGCGTCACCCTCGACCAGGCGCAGCGGGACATCTACGAGACCCATAACCGCATCGCCGCCGAGTCTCTGGGCAGCGGTTACGATTTCATCGTCATCCACGACCCCCAGCCGCTCCTCATCCGCAACTACGCCGGCGACCTCGGGGCCAAGTGGATCTGGCGCTGCCACATCGATACGTCCACCCCCAACCAGGACACCGCCGACTACCTGCTGCCCTACGTGCAGCAGTACGATACGGCCATCTTCAGCATGGAGCAGTACGTCTTCAGGGGGCTCGACATCCCCTTGCGCATCTTCGTGCCGGCCATCGACCCGCTCTCCACCAAGAACATGGCGCTCTCCCCGGAAGACGCTGAATACGTGGTCAGCCAGTTCGGCATCGAGGGCGACTACCCCCTGATGCTGCAGATATCACGCTTCGACCCCTGGAAGGACCCGTTGGGGGTCATCGACGCCTACCGCCTGGTGAAGCAGGATTATCCCGACCTGCGCCTGGCGCTCGTGGGCTCCATGGCCACCGATGACCCCGAGGGGTGGAGCTTCTTCACCCATACCGTCGAACACGCCGGCGAGGACAGCGACATCCTTATCCTTTCCAACCTCAACAACGTAGGCAACCTGGAAGTCAACGCCTTCCAGGCACGGGCCGACATCATCGTCCAGAAATCCACCCGGGAAGGATTCGGCCTCACCGTCAGCGAGGCGCTATGGAAGGCCAAGCCCACCGTGGGCGGCAACGTCGGCGGCATCCCGGTGCAGATCATCAACGGCAAGACCGGCTTCCTGGTGGAGTCGGTGGAGCAGTGCGCCGACCGCTGCCGCTGGATCCTCGACAACCCGGAGGACGCGAAGGTGATGGGCCGGACGGGCAAGGAGCATGTGCGGGCCAATTTCCTGACGCCGCGCCTGCTCAGGGACTACCTCAAACTGTTCAACGACCTCAGAGGGTAAATATCCGTCAGGCCCCGCGGGCGGGCCATGCCGGAGAGTGACCGGGAGGAGCACATGCAGGGATGTCCTTTCGAAAACGACCTGTTGCTGGTATCCAACCGGGGGCCTTTTTCCTGGCGGCGTGACGAGTCCGGCGAACTGACCACCACGCGCGGCAGCGGCGGCCTGGTGACGGCGCTGCTGGGGGTGGCCGCTTCCTGCGAGATCACCTGGATCGCCAGCGCCATGACGCCCGAGGACGCCGAGGTCAGCGCCGGGGCCGGCGGGGGCAGCATCGCTATCGACAGCGACGGCCTGAACCTGGCCTTGCGCTTCATCGTCTCGGACCAGGACGCCTACCACAAGTTCTACAACATCATCGCCAACCCGCTCATCTGGTTCATCCAGCACTACCTCTGGGACCTGTCGGTGGTCCCCGACATCCGCCGCAACGAGATCGACGCCTGGGAGGAAGGGTACCAGGTGGTCAACCGCCAGTTCGCCGCCGCAGTCTGCGAGGAGCTCGAATCCCGCACCGGCCCCAAGCCGGTGGTCATGCTTCATGACTACCATCTTTACACCTGCCCGGCGGCCATCAGGGAGGTCCACCCGGACGTCTTTCTGCACCAGTTCATCCACATCCCCTGGCCCCAGCCGGACGCCTGGCTGGTGCTGCCTCCACGCATCCGCGAGGCGATCGTGCAGGGCCTGCTGGCCAACGACATCATCGCCTTCCATACCGCCCGGTACGTGCGCAATTTCCTGCTCTGCTGCGAGGAGCTGCTGGGTCTTGAAGTCGATTACGAGGGCTCCAACGTGATGGTCGACGGGCGGGAGGTCTGGGTCAGGCCCTACCCCATCTCCATCGATTGCGCCGACTTCGAGCGGCTGGCCGAGAGTGAGCCGGTGCTCGAGGAGGAGGAGAAAATCGTCGGGGAGAGGCGCGAGCACCTGGTCCTCAGGGTCGACCGCATGGACCTATCCAAGAACATCGTGCGCGGCTTCAAGGCCTTCGACCTCTTCCTCGACGAGCATCCCGAGTTCAGGGAGCGGATCACCTTCCTGGCCCTCTTGCAGCCGTCACGGGAGGACGTGGAGGAATACGTCGAATACAGGGAGAAGATCATGCGGGTGGTGGAGGTGATAAACACCAAGCACGGCAACGTCAACTGGATGCCCATCGACGTGCGCATGGAGGACAGGTTCAACCGTTCGGTGGCCGCCTACAAGCAGTACGACATCCTCATGGTGAACGCCATCTTCGACGGCATGAACCTGATCGCCAAGGAGGCGGGGCTGGTGAACCGCCGCAACGGCGTGCTGATACTGTCAGAGAACACCGGCGCCCACGAGCAGCTGGGCGAGCACGCGCTCACTGTGAATCCCTTCGACCTCGAGGACCAGGCAAGCGCCATCCACCGGGCGCTGACCATGTCAGACGTTGAGAAAAGCGAGCGAGCGGGCAGAATAAGGCAGACGGTTATGAAGAACGACATCAGCAAGTGGATCAGGACCCAGTTCGATGACATCAAGAGCAAGCTGGACGGTTGAGCCAGCGGAAAACGAGGAGGGTGAGATGAACGAGACAGGCGGGAAGATCAGTGATATCAGCGACATGTTCCAGCGGGTGATGCTGCTGGGCATCGGCGCCGCCTCATTGACCCGGGAGAAGATCGAGGAGCTGGTGAACGACCTGGTGGAGAAGGGCAGGCTCACCACCGAAGAGGGGCGTGAACTGCTGGACGAGGCCACCGGCCGGGCCAGGAAAGAGGGCATGAACATCAAGGAGATGGCCGCCGATACCTACCAGGACGCCCTGCGCGCCATGAACGTCGCCACCAGGGAGAGCGTCGAGGAGCTCGAGCGCCGGCTGGAGGTCCTGGAGGCCAAGGTCTACGGCAAGCAGTCGCGCGTCGAGGAGCCGGCTTCGGGTTTCTCCAGCACCATGAGCGAGGAATGACGGCGGCCCAGCCAGGGCGGGTGAGCTGAAAGGGCTCAGTGCCCGGCGATGACGCCGGCCTTGCGGCGGGTCCGCTGGCACATGGAAGCCGGGGACGGCGCCGCCTGGGCGTGCTTGAGGCGCTCCAGCAAGCGGCGACCGGCGCCTTCGCGCTGGGAGCGGCCGGTCTCGGCGCCTCCCAGTTCCAGTCGCATCATGGTGAGGCCTCCCAGGTCCTTCACGGGATAGAAACCGCAGTCGCCCAGGAACCTGCGGTCGAACAGCCGGCAGTCGCCGCCGTCGGCGCTGTGGCAAAAGGCGTCGAGCTGCTCCACCTCCAGCTCCTTGAGTTCGGCCACGGCGGCCATCAGCAGGCTCTTGCGGATGGAGTCGAACCCCTCGACGGCAACCATGCCGCAAGCGAGCAGGAACGAGTCCCTGATGTCACGGCCGGCTATCTCCCGGGCGCGGGGATAGAGCCCCGCGGGGCCGAACTGGATGAAGCCCAGGAGCTCCCCGTCGCCGGTGGCGACCTTGCCCCAGAAGCCCGTCTCGTCGCCGGCCGCCTCCATCCATGACCCGGCGTCCAGGTCGGACCAGCCGTCGTCGAAACCCTGCCACCAGCCGCAGGCGCGGCATTCTTCCGGAAGCAGCGCTGCCCCGCCCCCATCCAGGTTTTCTACCAGAAAACGCATGTCGCAATCATCCTGATCTTGGTTCGAGAGCCTGTCAGGCCATGGCTAATTATATCCGATGGCCGGATTCTCTAACAGGCTGGCGACGTGCCGGCGCCGGTCCCGGCAGCTAGCCGGATGACCGTGACCTCGGGGCGGCTCAGCAAGCGGAAGGGCAGCAGGGTGGTGCCGACTCCGCGGGAGACGTGCATGATGGCTGCGCCCGTCCGGTAGACACCGTCGCCGTAGTCGGAGCCGGAGGAGGAGAGGAGGATCTTGCCCCCGGGGCGCGGGATGCAGATCTGCCCGCCGTGGGTGTGCCCTGCCAGCACCAGCTGGTAATCGCCGCTTTCCAGGCCCGCAACGGCGTCGGGGGAGTGGCTGAGCAGGATGCGCAGGTCGGCAGCATCGTCGAATTGCCGCTTGGCGGCAGCGAGGTCGCCGTAGCCGTACTGGAAATCGTCGATGCCGCAGACCTGGACCTTCCCGCCGCCCATCTCCACCGAACGGCACTCGTTTGCCAGCAGCTCGACTCCGGCCCGGCTGAGGAGCTCACGGGTGCGGCTGATCGTGGCGGCTTGCCGGCTGCCGTCCGGGGCCTCCCTTGCGCCCCGGTGACCCCGGCCCAGGAGTTTGAGCGCCAGGTCCTGCATCACTGTCTTGCGCAGGCCGTGGTCGTGGTTGCCCAGCACCGCGAACTTGCCATAACGGGCCCCGATCTCACCCAGGCGGCTTACATAGGGTCCCAGCTCCTTCTTCTTGTCGGTCATGTCCCCGGTGAAGAGGACGAGGTCGGGGTCGCAGTCCTTCGCGGCGGCGATGAACTTGTCGAGGGCGCGGCTGCCGGGGCCGGGCGCGCCGGCATGCAGGTCGCTGGCGTGGAGTATCCTCATGCCCGCCAGCTCCTGGGGCAGCCCGGGGATGTCCAGCTCCAGGCGTCGCACCTGCAGCCACTGGGCTTCGAAAAGCATATAACCGGTGAGCGCCGCGCCCGCGCCGGCGCAGGCGGCGAGGGCGCGGCGGGCATGGCCCGGACGAAAGGCAAGGGTTTTTTGCGGTCTCTTCTTCATGGGAGCGGGGCGCCGGCGGCGCCTGGATCATGCTTGCGGCGCCCGGGCGTCCTGTCCGGCCTGCCGGGCATCCGGACCTTGAAAGGGCGCGGGGCCGCGGAGCGGCGCTCAGCCCTCCTGCTGGGCCTCTATCTCGGCCTTGAGGCGTTCACGCGTCTCCTCGATCCTCTGCTGCAGGTCCTCCTTGAGCGCCTCGTCGTCCATCTGCGGCCTGTCGGCCTCGCTGCCGGGCTCGTGGAGGACGTCGCCCTGATGGCCGAACAGCTCCTGCCTGACCTCCCGGCCCGACTTGGGGGCAAGGGCGACGCCGGCTGCCGCCCCGATGCCGGCGCCCAGCATAAACAGGCCGCATCTCTTGCAAAGACCCATCAAAAACCTCCTCTAAGGCAAGTTAAGCTGGAGCCTCAATTCTAGTCACTCGCTCCACCGCCCGCAAGGAGCAGTGTTCCCCGGAGCCAGCCGGAGGGTATAGTCAATACCGACAGCGTGAGCGCCAGAGGTGGAACGGGCAGGAATAGCCCCAATGGCCATGGAAGAATATCTGGGCGCCCGCCGGGCGTCCTGTGAGGCCGGCGGCTCCCTGCGCCGGGCCACCACGGCAAGAGACGCTCCCATCGGGGGGCGCGAAAGGAGGAACATGGTCGCGGGAATCATTGTCGCGGGCGCCATCGTGCTGCTGCTCTTGGCGATTGTGCTCATCTACAACTCGCTGGTGCGGCTGCGCAACCGGGTGGATAATTCCTGGAAGCAGATAGACGTGCAGCTCAAGCGGCGCTACGACCTCATCCCCAACCTGGTGGAAGTGGTCAAGGATTACATGTCCTATGAGAAGGAAGTGCTGGAGAACGTCACCAGGGCACGCTCCCAGGCGATGCAGGCCACCGGCCCCGCCGAGCAGGGGAAGGCGGAGAACATGCTCACCGACGCTCTCAAGTCGCTCTTCGCGGTGGCGGAGAACTACCCCGACCTCAAGGCCAACCAGAACGTCATGAGCCTGCAGGAGGAGCTGACCTCCACCGAGAACAAGATCGCCTTCGCGCGGCAGCTCTATAACGACACCGTGATGACTTACAACAACAAGATCCAGACGGTGCCGTCCAACGTGGTCGCCGGGGCATTCGGCTTCAAGGAGCGGGAGTACTTCGAGGTGCCGGAGGAGGAAAAAGAGGCGGTGAAGGTCGACCTGCGCTAGGCGGGGGGACACGGCTTTCCCATGTACGAGCAGATTGCCAGAAACAGGCGGCTGTCGCTGCTGTTGATCGCGGTGGTGGCGGCGCTCATGGTGGTGATGGGCTACGTCATCGGCGTAGCCACGGGCATCAGCTGGTTCGGCCTGGTCATCGCCGGCGCCCTGGCCCTCGTCATGAGCCTGACCGGGTACTACAAGGGCGACAGGATCGTACTGGCTGCCAGCCGTGCCCGGCGGGTGACCCATGACGAGGAGCCTCAGCTCTATAACGTCGTGGAGGAGATGTCCATCGCCTCGGGCAACCCGATGCCTGCTGTCTACGTCATCGACGATACCGCCACCAATGCCTTCGCCACCGGCAGGAACCCCGAACACGCCTCCATCGCCGTCACCTCCGGGCTGATCCAGAAGCTCAATCGCGAGGAGCTGCAGGGGGTGGTCGCCCACGAGATGTCCCACGTGCGCAACTACGACATCCTCTATGCCACGCTGGTGGGGATCATGGTGGGCACCATCGTCCTGATGGCGGATTTCTTCCTGCGCTGGGGCTTCTGGGGCGGGGGCGGGCGCCGCAGCAAGGGGGGCGGTCAGGCGGCGATAGTCTTCCTGGTCATCGGCATCGTCATGGCCATCGTCGCGCCCATCGCTGCCCGCATGGTGCAGCTGGCCATCTCCCGGCGCCGCGAGTCGCTGGCGGACGCCTCGGCGGTGGAGCTGACCCGCAACCCCAACGGCCTTGCCGACGCCCTGGAGAAGATCTCCCGGGACCAGGAGGTGCTGGAGGTCGCCAACCGGGCCACTGCCCACCTCTATATCGCGAACCCCGTCAAGAACTTCGAGAAGCGCGCCAGCAGGATGTTCAGCACCCATCCCCCCATCGAGATGCGCATCCAGGTCCTCAGGGCCATGGCCTCGGGTGCGCCGATGCCGTCCTGACCTCTCTTCGGCCGCCGGCCCGAAGCTTGCGCCGGCAGCCGCCGGACGGTAGAATCACATCCCACCCACTCGCCCGACCCCCCACGGCCCGTCACTTCCCGGAAAGAGGCGTGTATGGAATACGGCCTACCCTGTAACGGCAGTGGCGGATGCGGGGAGGCGCCCGTCCCCGCCGTGGAGATGTACGACCACGAGCTCATCAGCGTCATCCTGGGCTCCCGGGCCGCCGGCGGCGAGCTGGCCCGTTGCTCTGAGAGCTTCTTCGCCATGTACTCCGGGCGCGCCCTGTCGCCGCTGTCAGCCGAGGAGATCAGCTCCGGGTGCGGCTTGTCCGAGAAGCAGGCAGCGCGGCTCTCGGCGGCCGTGGAGCTGGCCCGAAGGCTGTTATGGCCCGATGACGGCGCCGGCCCCATCCGCTCGCCCCGGGATGCCTGCCGGGCCGCTGCCCACATCCGGGCAGCCGAGAAGGAGCACTTCATCGCCCTCTATCTCAATGCCAGGAACGCGGTCATCGGTGAGGAGACTATCTCCATCGGCAGCCTCAACGCCAACATCGTCCATCCCAGGGAGGTCTTCCGCCCCGCCGTCCTCAGCGCCGCGGCGGCCGTGATCCTGGCCCATAACCACCCTTCGGGGGACGTGACGCCCAGCCAGGAGGACCTCAACCTGACGGCGCGGCTGGTGGATGCCGGCAAGATCCTGGGCATCGAGGTGCTGGACCACCTGATAGTCGCCGAGAACCGTTTTATCAGCCTGAGGAGTGAATCCTACCTCTGAGGGCGGTTCCGGCGGCAAACCGGTCAATTCATGATCTTTTAGTCATGTTTGTGGATAACTTTTTTTCCTGCAGTGTCCGGGGCGGTGGCGGTAAAACCTGACAAGCACATTGTTGATGTAAAAAACAATATTCATTTCTGCATGAGAAACAAGTCCATGTTTTGCAGGCATTTTATTTTTTTCGTAGGTTCCCTACTCACATTGTCGGTTTTTTACCCGAAGCGGTTTTCAACCCCCTTTTGTGCCCTGACCATGAGAATCCGCCGAGTTATCCACACTATCCACATCAGTGCATAATCGGGGGGCGGATATGGACGCGTCAAAGTTGACTTTACTTTGATGCTATATGTATACTGACTGGTCGGTTTAGCTATAAAGGGACGAACTTGAAAAGAACATACCAGCCGAACAAGAGAAAACGGAAGAAGACCCACGGGTTCCGCGTCCGCATGAGCACCAAGGCGGGCCGCCGTGTACTCAAGCGGCGTCGCGCAAAGGGCAGGAAGAGGCTGTCGGCCTAGCCGGGAACCGCGACGCAAGCCTTGGATAAAAAGAGTCGACTCACCCGGTCAGCCGATTTCCAGCGGGTGTACCGCAAGGGCAAGTCGGTTGCCGGTCGGCAGGCGGTACTGTACTATTTTGACCGTACCGACGAGAGCGGAGAGGAAGGCCCTCGTCTGGGCATCTCCGTCTCGAGGAAAGTGGGCGGCGCTGTTGTGCGCAACCAGGTGAAGCGGGTGATCAAGGAGGCATTCGCCCGTTTCCAGCAACAGGTAGCCCCCGATTTTGATTACGTTATCATCGCCCGCCCCGGGCTGGCGAACTTCATAGAAGAGAGCCGGTTCGAGGACGTGGTCGAGACGCTGTCCGATCTCTTCCAGCGGGCTGACCTGACGCGGGATACTGATTGATTTGAAACGAATCGCCATCTTTTTCATCAGTCTCTACCAGAGGCTGGTATCGCCACTGACACCGCGGCGCTGTAAATACCATCCCACCTGTTCCCAGTACTCGGTAGACGCGATCAGGGAGTGGGGGGTCTTCAGGGGCATCAGCATGTCGGCGTGGCGGGTGCTCAGGTGCAACCCGTTCTCCCACGGCGGCTTCGACCCTGTGAGGAGGCGGCCGCGGTGACCGACGCCTTATCCTTCATAATCGAGCCCCTCAGGGCGATCCTCGAAGCCATCCACTCGGTGATCGCCGGCGCCCCCTACGCCTGGGGTTTCTCGATCATCATCCTGACGGTGCTCATCCGGATCGTGCTGATCCCGCTGACGGTCAAGCAGTACACTTCCATGCGCGCGATGCAGAAGCTGCAGCCGGAGATCAAGAAGCTGCAGGCGAAATACAAGGACGACCGTCAGAAGATGAACGAAGAGCTGATGAAGTTCTACCGGGAGAACAAGGTCAATCCCTTCGGCTCCTGCCTGCCGCTCCTGTTGCAGATGCCCATCTTCCTGGCGCTCTTCTACATGCTGCGCAGCGAGTCCCTGCTGCAGGGCCAGCCGTTCTTCTGGATCTCTGACATCAGCCAGGCCGACCCCTACAAGATCCTGGTGGTCCTGTTCGTGGGCACGCAGTTCCTTTCCAGCAAGCTGATGTCCACCTCGGTGGACAAGAACCAGCAGATCATGATGCTGGCGCTGCCGCTCGTCTTCGGTGTCATGTTCTTTTTCTGGCCGTTCCCGGCCGGGGTGCTGATCTACTGGGTGACGACCAACGTGTGGTCAGTCGGCCAGCAGCTGGTGGTGATGAAGATTATCAAGGCCAGGGAGGCTGATGAGCCCGAGCCCGCGCCTTCAGGGAAGAAGGCTAAGGGCGGGGCCGGAGCGGCTGAAGCGGCCCGCAAGACCGGAGGCAAGAATGTCGGAAAATCAGGAGCAGGATCAGGCGCAAAACGAAAGCCCGGTCAGAAGTCGAAGAGCAAGGGCTGAGGGCGAAGGCAAGACCACTTCAGAGGCTTACGCGCAGGCGATGGCCCGCCTTGAGGAGCAGGCAGGCGAGTTTGATGTCGAGGACGTGGACGTAGCCGTCATCTCCGAGGGTTCCAAGGGTTTCCTGGGGATGGGTTCCACCATGGCCCGCGTCGAGGTCAGCATCCTGGTCGAAGGTGAAGCCGGTGAAGAAGGGCCGGACGGCTTCGGGGACGAAGGGTCGGACGAGGAAGTCGCCGCGCGGCTGGAGGAATACCTGCACGTGGTCCTGAACGGCATCGGCATCGAAGCGGCGATCCGCATCTCCGACCGGGGAGAGGAGCTCATTGCCAACATCGAGGGCGACGACCTCGGACTCTTCATCGGTCGCCACGGCCAGACGATGGACGCTGTCCAGTACCTCGCCAACGTCATCGTCTTCCGCAACTCAGACCGGCGTCAGCGGATCGTCATCGATGCCGAAGACTACCGCGGCCGCCGCATCGAGATCCTGCACGGGCTCGCCGACCGGGGAGCAAAGGAAGTATCCCAGGGTCGGCGGCAGTACGAACTGAAGCCCATGAGCGCGTCGGAGAGGCGAATCATCCACGTCTACCTGCAGGACCGGGAGGGCATCGAGACTTACAGTGACGGCCGCGAGCCCTTCCGCCGCGTGATCATCGCCCGCTCCGGCAGCGGCAGCTGAACAAGCTCACTCAGCCGGGTAACCGGCTTCGGTGATAGCCTGCCTGATGGCGTCCAGAGACACCACGTTCTCGTCGTAGGTGACCTCGATCTTCTTGGTATCCGGGTCTGCGCTGATGGAGCTCACCCCGTCGAGGGCCTGTCCCGCGCTCTCCACAGCCATCTTGCAGTGGCCGCACGACATCTTGGGGGCGGTCAAGGTTGCCTGCATCGCTTTCTCCTTCTCTTGGTATTTTGGCCGTAACCGGCTAAAAATCGTGATTCCTTCCACTGTAAAAGGATATCAGAGCCCCGTGGAGAAAATAAGTGAACCATGGAAGGGCTTTCTGCCAGGAGGGGGAAGTGAGGAAAGGAATCTGATGGGAGAGAGGTTGTTCGCAGGGTTGGGCGCAGCGGCCATGTCCGGCAGCGTCGAGCGCGAGTGTACGTGGTGCGAAGCGGCAGTGCCGCTGCCAGCGGGAGAGCTGGTGGGCGTCTGCATCAGTTGCGGCACGCTCGTGTTCCGCAATGATCTGGACAGACGCCGCGCAGCCAGGCGCGGCATGGTCCGCAGCCTGGAGGACGTGCCCACACCAGCGTAGGTTTTATTTCTTCTGGCGCCCGGCCCGGCCGGGCGTTTTTTTTTGCCGTAGCATCACCGGCGCCCTCGCAGCGCCTTCCCGTTCTTACGTCCGCGCGGCCTGCTAGCATGACCTCATGGACGATCTTCGAAATCTGGGCGAGGCGGCATCCCCCGAAAAGGGCAAGAAGCAGTTCGTCGAGGGGCTCGACCCAGGCGACACGGTGGATGACATATTCTTCCTGCGCGAGGTCGGCCTGCGCCCGGCCCGGAACGGGTCGAAGTACCTGGCCCTCGGCCTGGGCGACAGGAGCGGCGTGGTGGACGGCCGCGCCTGGGGCAAGGACGGCCTGCGACTGGCCGGGCGCCTCAGGGAGGGCTCCTGCGCCCGGGTCCGTGGCCTGGCGGTCAGTTACAAGGGGAGGCTGCAGGTCAATGTCCGGCAGGCCGAGCTGGTCGATGAGGACGCAGTCGACCCCGCGGACTTCGTGCCCAGCTCGTTCCGGGACAGGGAGGAGCTTGCCGGGTTCCTCCAGTATTTCATCACCGAAGTCTATGATCCCGATTACCGGAGGCTGCTGGAATCCTTCTTCGCCGACCCCGGCTTCATGGACCGTTTCTGCCAGGCTCCCGGCGACGCCCGCACGCACCATGCCTACCTCGGCGGCCTGCTGGAGCATACCGTGTCGGTGGCTACCCTCTGCCAGCACGTTACCGTGCAGCACCCCCGGGTGAACGCAGACCTGCTCATGGCGGCGGCGCTGCTGCACGATATCGGCAAGATAGATGAGTACGAGTGCAGGGGCGCCATCACCTGCAGCCGTGAAGGAAGGATGATCGGGCATGTGCTGCTGGGGCAGAGGCTGATCGAGGACAGGCTGCGCGAACTCGACGGCTTCCCCCGGGAAAAGGAGCTGCAGCTGGTCCACGCGGTGATCAGCCACCACGGCGAACTCGAGTGGGGAGCTCCCAAGCGCCCCCAGAGCGTCGAGGCGCTCGTCCTGCATCACATAGACAACCTTGACGCCAAGGTGAAGGGTTTCCTCGAGGTGGTCGAGGGGCGCGGTGAAGTGAGCTGGTCCGAGATGCAGAACCTTTTCCGCCGCCCCCTGGACTCACCGATGGCGGCGGACAGGCGTTCCTGATTCAGTCGTCTTCGCGCAGCGACTGTTCTATCGCCTGCTGTGATTCTGCGTCCAGGTCCACCCCGGCGCCCTCGCTGTTGGCTTCATCGTCGGTGGAGATGAAGGATTCGCCGGATACCATGGCGTCGAAAGCCTTGGCCTTGAGCCTGGCGCGGGTTTCCTCGATGCGGCGCCTCATGGCCTCACGGTCGAAGGCTGGTTTGGACTGGGCCTCAGATCCCTCTTCGCCAGTGGCAGCCTCGGGCTGTCCTGCGGTCGGCTCTTCCACGGCCTCGCCAGCGAGGGAGGGGATTTCCAGTTCGGGTTCACCTTCTGCCGGCATCGACAGGTAGCTCATATCCGCTTCTTCGAGCGGCGCTTCCCCGGTGTCCTCTGGCCCGGACGCCTGGGCCTCCGCCGCGGCTATCGCCTCTTCGAGCTGCTCCTCGAGGCCGGACTCGTAGCCGGTTTCCTCTTCAAGGGAAGGGACGGCTTCCGCCGGAGCTTCTTCCACCGGCGACGCCTCGGGCCCTGAGACCCAGTCGTCATCCCAGGGTGAGGGAGCCGGCTGCGGGGCAGCTTCTTCCACGGCTTCAGCCGCTGCTTCCTCCTCTGCGGCTGCCTCGCCCATTTCCGTGGCTGCCTCCTCGACTGAAGCCTGGGAGTCGGGCGCCCAACCTTCGTCTTCATCCAGGAAGCTGTAAGCGTCCGTCACAGGGGCTTCGGGCGCGGCTTCCGTCACCGGTTCAGGCATCTCCGGTTCCGTGACTTCGAAAACCGCTTCGGGAGCGGCGGGAGCTTCGGCGTCAGCCGTCTCGACGATCTCCTCCGGTTCGGCTGCGACGATGCCGGCCGTCTCGGTGACGGCGAACGGCTCGCTGAGCTGCTCTTCAACCTGGCGGCGGGTCTCCTCGATCCGCGCTTCGAGGTCGACAGCGCCGGCAACAGGCTCTGTTCCTGCCGCGGCGGCTGCCGGCTCAGCTGCCGGCTGCGGCTCGGGGGCGGGCATGGTCCCCGGGGGCGATGGCAGTTCGGCGGGACGCCTGGCGCCCATGAGCAGGCGGCGCATCTCCGCGCCCTTCCTGGGGGTGACCAGCACCGCCAGTGCCGCGCCGACGATGCCGCCAAACAGATACTTTGTAAGTCTAGCCATTTTTCGACCCTCCGGGGTGTACTTCGGTACTACATCCTATTACCAGTTGCATAAAAAGGGAAGAAAGCGCACCCGGCGCCTGGGAGTCGCCCGCGCCCCCTCCGCCTATAATTAAACGTCAGAATCGGCGCCCTTCTTTAATTCCCTTATTCTCCGGGCCAGTTCTTTCTCAAACCCGCGCTCCTGGGGGCGGTATAGCTCCAGGCCTTCCAGGCCCTCGGGCAGGTACCGCTGGGATACCCAGCCGCCCGGGAAGTCGTGCGGGTACTTGTAGCCGCGGCCGTGGCCGAGTTGCCTGGCTCCCGGGTAGCTGGCGTCTCGCAGATGCTCCGGCGGCCGCCTGGTGCCTTCCCGCTCCACATGCCGCATCGCCGTGTCGATGGCCTTGTAGGAGGTGTTGCTCTTGGGCGCCAGAGCCAGGTAGGCGACGCCCTGGGCCAGGTTGATGCGGCACTCGGGCATGCCCACGAACTCCACCGCCCCTGCCACCGCCGATGCAACTCTGATAGCCTCAGGGTCGGCGTTGCCGATGTCCTCAGAGGCGAACACGAGCATGCGCCGGGCGATATAGCGGGGGTCCTCGCCCCCCACCAGCATCACTGCCAGCCAGTAGATGGCGGCGTCGGGGTCGCTGCCGCGCATGCTCTTGATGAAGGCGGAGATGGCGTCGAAGTGGAGGTCGCCGTCTTTCTGGTAGAAGACCGGCTTGCGGTTGATCGCCCGCTCGACAGCGTCCAGGGGCAGTTCGCCCTGGTGCCCTGCCGGTACCAGGGAGGCGGCCGTCTCAAGGATCATCAGCGCTGCTCTGGCGTCACCCGCCGAAGCCCTGATGACCGCCTCGAGCGCCCCGTCACTGATCGTCAGCTCCAGGTCACCCAGGCCGCGCTCACGGTCAGTAAGCGCCCGCGTGATGAGGCTGCTCACCTCTGCTCCTTCCAGGGCTGTGAACTGGAACAGCTCGCAGCGGGAGAGCAGCGGGTTGATCACCTCGAAGTAGGGGTTCTCGGTGGTGGCCCCGATGAGTATCACCGTGCCATCTTCCACCACCGGCAGCAGGGCGTCCTGCTGGGCCTTGCTGAAACGGTGGATCTCGTCGACGAAGAGGATGGTCCGGCGGCCATGGAAGGCCAGCTCGTCACGGGCTTCGGCGAAGACCTTGCGCAGGTCGGCGACTCCGGAGCTGACCGCGCTGACCTGGCGGAAGGCGGCGCTGGATTCCCGGGCGATGACCCGCGCCAGGCTGGTCTTGCCCGTGCCCGGCGGGCCGAAGAAGATCATCGAGGGGATGTTGTCAGCCTCGATCGCCTGCCGCAGGGAGCCCTCCCGCGACAGGATCTCCTGCTGGCCCGCGAACTCTTCAAGGCTCCGGGGCCTCATGCGGTGGGCCAGGGGCGCCTCGCCGCGGGCCTCCCCTTCATCCTGACTGAACAGGTTGGGCTCGTCCATGGGCTGATTGTAGCAGACATGCCGGATGCCGGCCTTCCTTGATACTTTGCCCGCCGGGGACTACAATTTTTCACGAGGCGCAAGGTCGGAAAGGACGAGCCAGCTTCATGAGCCACAAGGTGTTGGTGCTCAATGCAACTTACGAGCCGCTTAACGTTTGCACCGTTAAAAGGGCTATCGTCCTGATGCTCAAGAAGAAGGCCGAGGCGCTGGAATCCTCCCGCAAGGCATACCACTCCGAGACCAGGACCATCCCCGTGCCCAATGTCATCCGCCTCAGTTATTTCGTGCGGGTGCCCCGGGGAGAGGTGAGGAAGGTATCGCGGCGGGCGGTGCTGGCGCGTGACAGTCACTGCTGCCAGTACTGCGGCTCGCGCTCCCACCTCACCATCGACCACGTGATCCCCCGCAGCCGGGGCGGTTCCAGCTCCTGGGACAACATCGTGACCTCCTGCGCCACCTGCAACGCCCGCAAGGGCGACCGCCTGCCCCGCGAGGCTGACATGGTGCTGAGGGCCGCGCCGCGGCCTCCCGACCCGCTGGCCTTCATCTACATGGCGGTGACCGAGGTCCACCGCTCCTGGCGGCGCTACCTGGAGTATTCCACCGCCTGACGGGCGCGGTTCCGTTTGACTCTTTTCCGCGGTCTGCTACTCTAGATAGAGCCGATTTCGCCCCCGGCGGCACATATTGCGCCGGAGGGGCTTTTCCACAATAATCGATTCCCCAGAGGGAGGGTCTTTTCTTGCAAGCAGTCATCCTGGTAGGGGGGCAGGGGACGCGCCTGCGGCCGCTGACGCTGGGCACGCCCAAGCCGATGGTGCCCCTGGCCAACAAGCCTTTCGTCGCCTACGTGCTGGAACATCTGAAGGATCACGGCATCGAGGAGATCGTCTTCTCCATGGGTTACCTTCCCGACGGCATCATGGAATATTTCGGGGACGGCAGCTCCTTCGGCATGAAGGTGACTTACGTCATCGAGGACCATCCGCTAGGGACAGCCGGCGCCGTCAAGAACGTCGAGGAGCATATCAGCGACGGCGATTTCCTGGTGTTGAACGGTGACATCCTCACCGACCTCGACATAAGGGGGCTTATCGGTTATCACCGGGAGAAGCAGGCGGTGGGCACGATCACTCTGACTCCGGTGGAGGACCCGACCGCCTACGGGCTGGTCAGGACCAACGGCAGCGGCGAGGTCCAGGATTTCCTCGAGAAGCCCAGCTGGGACGAGATCGACACCAACCTGATCAATGCCGGCACCTACATCCTGCGGCAAGAGGTCCTCGACCTCATCCCCAAGGGGGTCGAATACTCCTTCGAGCGGGGGGTGTTCCCGCAGCTGGTGGGCAAGGGTCTCTATGGTTTCCGCAGCAACTCCTACTGGATGGACATCGGTACGCCGGAGAAGTATCTGCAGGCCCACTACGACATCATGGAGAAATCAGTGGAGACGAGCATCACCGAGTGCCTCAAGAACGACTTCGTCTGCCTCCAGGGGGACGTGAAGCTGGAGACGGGCGCCAAGCTGGTGCCGCCTGTCATCATCGGCGAGGGGGCGACCATCAGGGCGGGGGCCCGCATCGGCCGCATGGCCATCATCGGCCCCGGCTGCACCATCGAGCCGGGCAGCGTGGTGGAGGAATCGGTGGTCCAGGAGGGCTGCACCCTCGGCGAGAACGTGCTGGTCAGGCACTGCATCATCGGCAAGAGCGTCACCATCGCCGATGCCGCGGTTGTGTCCGGTGGCGCCATCATCGGTGAGAACTCCACCGTCGAGGGCGGCAACGTGCTGTCCAACCGCATCCGTGTCTACCCGGGGACCGTGGTCAAGGAAGGTACGATCAAGTTCTGAGGCCTGCGCGTCTCTTGTTTGTCTATCCCCGGCGCCTGCTGTCTTGCCCCGATGCAGTCAAATGCCGCGCCCGGGGGCATCCCGCGCCCAGGCAAGAGCAAAGGCAAGCCTTCGCTGCGGGAAACCCCCGTGCGCTTGGCACGGACTCATGCACTGTCATCCTGAGGAGCGAAGCGTAAGCGAGCGACGAAGGATCTGCTCTTCCTGCTATCTTCCCCTGCCGCCTGCTACATTCACTCAAGCGGCGCCCGGGGGTATTCAGATCATCTCCAGCGCCTGGCGGGCCACATCGCCAACCCTCGCTTCGACGTATTCACCGTCCTGGTAATAGCGGAAGCTCCTTTCATCCTCGGCCAGGCCTTCGACCAGCTCCGCCGCGCCTGGCGTTCGCAGCGCGGCCGCCGCCATCGCCGCCAGGCCGCGGATGTCGGCCTCGTCACGCCGGAGGCCCAGGCGCACCACCTCGTCCGCGCCCTCGACGCCGGTGACGCCCCCCTCGGCCATGCGCCTGACGGCCCAGAGGACGCCCCGCAGGAAGACGCCCTCCTCGTCCTCGGTGTGCAGTGAGACGATGATGGGGGGCATGTCGTCGAAGCCCCGGGGGTTGGCGCTGACTATCTCACCCAGCAGCTCCGGGGCGCTCCAGCCCATCCCGCCGGACTCCTCCCGCGCCGACCACAGGATGCGTCTGACCGTGTTCCGCACCGCCTCGAGGTTGATGCGGGACAGGAGGCCGGCGGCTACGCCCATGGCCTCGATGGCATGCCAGCAGACCAGCTCATCCTTGTTCATGGCGAAGGAGATGAGCCTGTTGAGCGCCTTGGGGTCGTCGAGCACTATCGCCGCCACTGCGTCGTAGTCGCGCGCCTCGAGGGCCGCCTTCATCTTTTTCGACTTGCTGCTGATTCCCGTTCCCTCTTCTTCAGGAGCCGGTGAGCTCTTCGACCTCTTCGCGGCCGCTCTCCACCCTGTAGCGGATGATCTCGCGGTCGATGTTCTCCGGGCATATTTTAGACAGGTCCAGCGGGTCCTTGGCGAGCATTGCGCCCTCCTTCATGCATCATAAAGATCGGCCGGCGCCTGAACGGGAGCTACCGCCAGTCGCCTGCCATTATGATTCCCGCATGGACCTGCATGAAAACAAGCCTGATTGAAGCGCTTGGGGTTGTGAGGGGACGTTCCTGCCTTTTTTGCCTTTTTTTATTTGTGCACCTATTTGATATGTGTGTTGTCTATATTGTATACTAAGACATGCCTAGAAAGCCCCGGATCGACGCGCCAGGAATTCTCTACCATGTAATCGCGCGCGGGATAGAACGCAGGCCTATCTTTCTCGATGACACTGACCGGCAATTCTTTCTCGATCGCTTGGGCGGGTTGCTTGGGGAAACCGGCACGCCCATCTATTCGTTCACGTTGATTCCAAATCATTTTCACCTCCTGCTCAGAAGAGGAGAGTCTCCCATCGCAAGGCTAATGAGCAGGCTTCTAACCGGTTACGCCATGTACTTCAACCGCAGGCATGACCGGACCGGCCACTTGTTCCAAAACCGGTACAAGGCGCTCCTTTGCCAGGAGGATAGATATTTTCTGGCTTTGGTCAGGTATATAAACCTCAATCCTGCAAGAGCCGGCATGGTAAAGACGCTGGATGAGCTATCACGTTACAGATATGCAAGTCACTGCTACATCATGGGCAGGCAGAGGGTGGAGTGGTTTGATGCCGAACCGATTCTGTCAATGTTCGGCACAGGCAGGGGGAGAGCGCGAAAAGCATATGCGGAGTTTATTGCCTCCGGCCCAAATGGTGAGGAGTGCCTTGACCTTGATGGTGGAGGCCTGTTGCGGACACTGGGTTCTGCGTGTCGCTATCCGAAACAGAAACTGGCATATGACGAGCGCGCTATCGGCGCCGGAGCCTTCGTTGAAGAACTGAAGGAACTGGAAGCAAAAGCCAAAGACCCGGATAATTCCCCAAAGCGGTCAGCAGAGGCAATACTTGGTGAGGTGAGTGCCCGGTTAGGTGTGCCGGTTGGGCAAATCACGGGAAAGACAAAGGAGCGTCAAGCGGTAAAAGCCAGAAGGATCTACGCGTACAGGCTCTCAGCTGAAACTGGTCTCTCAGGGAGTGATATTGCCAAGCATTTGTCGATTCACCCTGCGACAGCGTCAAAGATGATTAGAGCAGGCTCAAAACTTTCTTAAAAAGGCAAAAAAGGCAGGAACGTCCCCTGGGTCTGAGTTTACGCCCGCCCGATGCCCTCGTAGGTGAAACCGGCGGCGCGGATCTTCTCGGGGTCGAGGAAGTTGCGGCCGTCGATGATCAGCGGGTTCTTCATCTTCGCCTTGATCTCCTCCAGGGGCAGGTCGGCGAACTCATCCCACTCGGTCACCAGCACCAGGGCGTCGCTGCCCTCGACGCAGGAGATGACGTCGTCGCAGAGGAGGATGCCCCTCACCGCCTTGGCCGCCCAGGGGATGGCCACCGGGTCGTAAGCCTTGACGAAGGCGCCGTCGCCCATCAGCCGCGACGCCAGCACGATGGAGGACGCCTCGCGCAGGTCGCTGGTGTTGGGCTTGAACGCCAGGCCCAGCAGGCAGATGGTCTTGTCGGTGAGCGCCCCCAGGTGCTTCTGCAGCTTGTTGACCACGCGGCGCTTCTGCAGCTCGTTGACTTCGATGACCGCGGTGAGCAGCTGGAAGTGGTAGCCGGAGTTGCCGGCCAGCTGCTTGAGCGCCGTGACGTCCTTGGGGAAGCAGGAGCCGCCGAAACCGATGCCGGCCTGGAGGAAATGCTTGCCGATGCGCTCGTCATAGCCCATGCCGTCCGCCACCAACGTCACGTCGGCGCCCACCTCCTCGCAGACGTTGGCGATCTCGTTGATGAAGGAGATCTTGGTGGCGAGGAAGGCGTTGGAAGCGTACTTGATCATCTCCGCCGTGGGGATGGTCGTCTTGAGGATGGGGGCGTTGAGCCCCTGGTAGAGTGCCGCCACCCGCTCCCCCGCTTCAGGATCGCGCGAGCCGATGACGACCCGGTCCGGGTGGAGGAAGTCGCCGATGGCGGAACCCTCCCGCAAAAACTCGGGGTTGGAGACGTAGTCGATCCTGGTGTTCTCCTGGCGGGAGAGCTCAGCGACGATCTTGTTGCCGGTGCCCACCGGGACGGTGCTCTTCATCACCAGGATGTGGTGCTCCCGTGATACGCCGGGCAGAGCTGACATGACCTGGAAGACGCGGCTCAGGTCGGCGTCACCGGTGAAGGTCGGCGGCGTGTCCACCGCGATGAAGACGATGGTGCACTTCTCGAAGATGTCGGAGAGAGCGGTGGTGAAGGTCATCCGCTCCTTGTTGCTGGCCACCAGCTCTTCAAGGCCTGGCTCATAAATGGGGATCCTGCCATCCTTCAGGTCAGCTATCTTCTCGGCGTCGATATCCATGCAAATCACCTGGTTGCCGAGCTCGGCCAGGCAGGTGCCTGTCACCAGGCCTACGTAGCCGATGCCTATTACCCCAACGGTCTCAGTGTTCTTTGTCATCCCGGGTCGCCTCGTGTTCGTGTTGACAGTAGCAGCCCCGCCTGGTCAAGACTCGTCCACCTGTTTGAAGGAGAGAGCCAGCTCGATCATGGTCTCTTCGCTGAGGTTGTTCTGCAGCGTGTTGGATACCCAGATCACCACGTCACCTTCCTGCCAGGCCAGGTAGCGCAGGCCACCCTCAGCGTAGTAGAAGCGGAAGGTCCTGCCCTCCACCTCCCGCTCGGCGCTGGGGTTCTCCAATAACGGCGCATCAGTGAAGGTCGTTTCCATGATGCCCCAGTAGTTGCCCAGCTGGTCGGTGCCGACGACCTTGAGGGCCGCCCGCGGCCCGTCGTCGGTGTCGATCTCATAGGTGCGGAAGTCTTCGTAGTCGAACTCCACGGGGAAGCGCGTGGGCCTCAGCGGCCTGAAGGGCAGCTCCAGCGCCGCTGCCGACCAGCTCATGCTGCCGGTCTCCAGGTCGTCGGCGAAGTTGACCGCCGCGGGGGCGGGCGCCTCGGGCGCGGCGGCTTCGGCGTCGAAGGAAGAGCCCACCACCACCAGTAGCTGGCCGTTGGTGTCGAGCTCCGGTGGCAGCGCCTGTACCCTGGCCGGTGCGAGCAGCGCCGCTATCTCGTCGGCCGCCTTGCGGTGGCCGTCCCGGAAGTAAATCTGGTTCTCCTCGTAGGTGTTGTTGGCGTTGCCGCCCACCACCACGTTGACGCAGCCGTTGCCGCTCAGCAGCTCGGCGGCGGCGCCCGCGGAACCGTCGGAGCCGTTGCCATTGAGGACCTCGATGGTCAGGCCGCGGGTGGAGTCGGATATCGTCCTGGCAGCCTCCGCCTCCGGCACCGGCGGCGCCGGGGTCTCGAACACCGGGTTCTCGAACTGCGCGAGGATCTCCTCGAACTGCTCATCGTCCACCGTCAGGTAGGCGCCGTTGCTCTCCAGCACCGGCACCGTCGCCTGGTAGACGCGGTTGCGGTCCACCCCCAGCACGAACTTGGTATAGGAGAGGATGTCCGCCCGGCCGATGTCCGACGTGGTGTTGCTGGCGAAGGCGTCGGCCACCGAGGGGATGTTGGTGACGTTGCCCCACTTGACCGTCTGGGCCTTGACGTCGTTGATGAAGTTATGCTGGCGCCTGATGCGGACGAAATCGCTGTCGGTATGGCGGTAGCGGACGAAGTCGAGGGCGTCCTGGCCGCCCAGGCGCTGGTAGCCGGGCTGGATGTCGATGGGCTCATATTCCTCGCCGTAATAGACGTCGGTGTTGTCGTTGAAATAGCGCTGGTCGATGTCGACGTAGACGCCGCCCACAGAGTCGACAGCGTCGGCGAACCCGGTGTAGTTGATCATCACGAAATGGTGGATCGGCTGCCCGGTGAGCTCCCGGACCGTGTCGATGGCCAGGGGGACGTCGCCGATGGCGTAGGCGGCGTTGATCTTGTCCTCGCCCACTTCGGGTATGTCCACCAGCAGGTCGCGGGGAATCGACAGCAGGGACACGCACTGGCCCTCGGGGTTTAAGCGCACCAGCATCATCGTGTCGGAGCGCTTGGAGTCGCCGTCGGGGTCCTCGTCAGTGCCCAGCACCAGGACGTTGACGGGCTGGTCGGGCGGGGGGATGTCCAGTTCCTGGCGGGCTTCGAAGATGAGCTCGGTGTCTTCGCCGATCTTGCCGAGGGTGTGGTATACCAAAAAGAAACCGGCGGCGCCGGCAATCAGTGCGATCCCGAGAACAGAAAGCAAGGTCCACTTGACTATTCTCTTCCAGAGGGCGGGCTTTCTGTAGTGCCTCCCGCTTGATCTCAATATCGTCATCGGCCTTTACAAGTTGTGAAGCTGATAAAAAAATTGCCCCCATGGGAGGCAGGCAAACCGCGACTAATTATAGCGCATCGACATGATTTGGAGCAAGAAAGGGCCGCATCAGCCCCGGGCTCCGCCCGCCAGCACCCTCGAATATACTTCTTCATAGCCGCTGGTTGCCCTGCTGACGCTGAATTTGTCGATCACGTAGTCGCGACAGGCCTGTGCGTCGATCTCGCCCACGCGGCTGATCGCTTCGACCATCCCGGCGGAATCAGGCACCACGAAGCCGGTCACCCCGTCAGCCACCACCTCGGGTACCGACCCTTCGGGGAAGGCGATCACTGGCGTGCCGGTGGCCATTGCCTCGATCATCACCAGGCCGAAGGGTTCCGGCCACTGGATGGGAAAGAGGAAGGCCCTGGCCTCGGCGAACAGCTTCCATTTGGCTGACAAGCTGACCTCACCAACGTACTGGATCCGGTCGCCGTCGACGAGCGGGTTGATGACCGTCTCGAAGTAATCGCGGTTCACGTTCTGCACGGCCCCCGCCATGATCAGCCGCTCGCCGGCCTCCCGCGCCACCTCGATGGCGGTATGGAAACCCTTGTCCGGGGAGAAGCGCCCGAAGGCCAGCAGGTAGTCCCCCTTGGCGGAGCTCTCCACGAAGGGCCAGGTGCTGACGTCGATGGGGTTGTAGACGGTGCCGGCGTAATTGAGCTCCGGGCAGCAGCCGCGCTGGTACTCGCTGATGGCGACGTAGTGGGCCGCGTCGCGCAGGCTCTGGTAGAAGCGGCTGGTGTCGGGGGTGAAGGGACCGTGCAGGGTATGCACCAGCGGCGTATCGATATAGGGGGCGAAGGCTACGGCGGCGAAGCCGCTATGGTCGTGGATGAGGTCGAACTCGCCTGCCCGGCGCATGCATGCCGACACGTGCTGGACCTCATAGAGGGAGTGGCCGATGCGGTCGGGCATCTCCTCGAAGAAAACAGCGTCCAGCTCGGCGGACGTGGCGGAGTCGCCGCTGGCGAACAGCGTCACCTCGTGGCCGCGCTCCACCAGGGATTCGGTGAGGTAATGGACTACCCACTCGATTCCCCCGTATCCCGCCGGCGGGACCTTGATCCAGGGAGGGGCCAGCATCGCAATCTTCATGGGAACCTCACTTTGGTAACGGCATCGCAGCTATTACCCATGGAGCTTACTACCACGGGTCCGGGCGAATCAATCCAGGCCCAGCTGGGCCGAGACCTGTCCGATGATGAAAGAGGCCAGCTCCCCGGCGGACTTATCCGATGAGAAGCCGGCCGCCTGGCGGTGGCCGCCGCCGTCCATTATGTTGGCGAGCGCCTGGACGTTGACGGCTTCCGATGAGCTCCGCAGGCTGACGCGGTACTGGACGGCGCCCGGCTCCTCGCCCTCCCGGGCGGGGCGGCGGTAGATGAGCGCAGACGCCTCGACGCCCTCGATGGCCCTGAGGCTGTCCACCAGCCCCTCGGTCATGCCGGCCTCGGCGCCTGCCTGCTCGAAATCATCCTGCTCCAGCACGCCGATGGCGAGCCGGCCATCGCAGGCGAGCTGGAGCCGGGCGAACATGCGGCACAGCAGGCGGGTCTTGGCCAGCGGCACCGTCTCATAGATGATGCGGAAGACGCGTGCATGGTCCACGCCGCGGTCGATCAGCTCCGCCGCGACCCTGAAGGTAGCCGGGGTCGCCGAGGAGTACTGGAAGCGGCCGCTGTCCACGAGGATGCCGGTATAGAGGTCCTCGGCGGTCTCCTCGTCGATGCCGGCGCCCATGCGTTCGAGGATCCGGTAGACGATCTCGGCAGTGGAGCTGGCGCTGCCGTCCACGAGGTTGATATCGCCGAAGCGGGTGTTGTCGCCGTGATGGTCGATATTGATCACGGTAGTGGCGGCCTCCAGCAGTACGCCGTCGCCGATGCGCTCGGCATTGCCGCAATCAAGCGCGCAGAGGGCGCGCTCGGCATAATCAGCGGGGGGCTCGGGCAGCACCTGGTCCAGCCCCCGCAGGAACCGGTACTCGGGAGCCATCCCCTCGCCGTCGGAAAGGTACATGACGCTGTCCTTGCCCAGGCCCGTCAGCGCCCGGTGCATGGCCAGCAGGCTGCCCAGGGCGTCGGCGTCGGGCTTGATGTGCGTCGTGAGGAGTATCTTGTGCTGCCCGGCCAGCGCCTCGGCTACGGCGCTGATCTCCTGGTCAAGTGACTGGTCGGCCACCGCGGCTGTCCCCTGGGCCTAGCTGGCGTTGCCGGGGTTGTTGGCGGCCTTGCCGGAAAGGTAGTTCTTGCCCTCGCCGAACTCGCGGGCGGCCCGGATGATGCGCCGCAAGTGCATGAGCGACAGGCGCCGGGTGGCTAGCCCCATGATCACCGGGATGATGCGGGTGCGGAAGATGTTGACGTTGCTGTAGGCCGACTTGTAGAGGCCCGCGAACTCACGGTAGAACTCCGAGGGGTCCAGCCTGGTGGGCAGCACCGAGTGCAGGAAATCATAGAGTTCATAGTTTTTGACGGAGATCTTCTTCTCGATCTCGCGAAAGAGGTCGGTGCCCGGCAGCGGCGTCAGCACGGTGAACTGCGGCAGCGAGATGCGGCGGCTGGCGATGTATTCGCGCAGGCGCTTGAACTCGTTGGGGCCGTAGTCCTGGTTGATGATGAAGGCCCCCGTTACGGTCAGGTCGTGGGAATGGACGATCTCCAGCGCTTTCTCGTTGGTCTCCACGTCGTTCTTCTTGTTGACCGCCTTCAGCTCTTCCTGGTCGAGGCTCTCGAAGCCGATGAAGACGTGCGAGAGTCCGATCTCCCGCCACTGGGCGATGACCTCGGGGTGCTTCACGATGGTGTCGCTGCGGGCCTGGAAGGAGTAGCGCTTCTTGATGCCGCGCTCCTTGATGACCTCGGCGATCTTCTTGGCCCGGTTGACGCTCAGCAGGAAGTTGTCGTCGGTGATGAGGACGAACTTCTCCTTGCGGCGCTCGAGCTCGTCGGCGACCCGCTCGGGGTCCTTGGTGCGGCAGCGGCCCTCGAAGAAGGTCCAGACGCTGCAGAAATTGCAGCGGTGGGGGCAGCCGCGGGCGGTCTCCAGTGTCGCCAGCGGCTTCCAGAAATTGAAGAAATAGCGGTGGCGCCGCCCATGGGGCAAAAGCTCCCGCGCCGGGAACGGCAGTTCGTTGAGGTCGGCCTGGGGGCGCGGGCCGGTAAAGACCTGCCCGGCGTCGGTGTTGAGCACGATGCCCGGTACGTCGCCCAGGTCACCGCCCTTGGTGACAGCGGCCAGCAGTTCCCGGCTGGCGAACTCGCCCTCGCCCACCACGATGCAGTCGATCTCCGGCTGCTGGAAGTCCGGCGGGTTGAGCGAGGCGTGCAGGCCTCCGACGAAGATGAACGGCACCCCGGCTGTCCGGGCCGTCTCCGCAATCTTCTGTGAGCGGTAGACGTCGATGGTGAAGCTGCAGCTGATGCCGACGGCGTCCGGCCGGAAAGCCGCGAGCGCCTTGTCGAGGTTATCGTCGATCCGCATGTCATGGATCCGGACCTCGTGGTCGGGAAGCAGGGCTCCAGCCACCATCTCGAGGCCCAGGGGTTCCACCAGGGCGATCTTGTTGAAGCCGGGCTTGCCGAACTGCGGTGGCTGTACGAGGAGGACTTTCATATCAGATTCCTGCACCCTTCATAGTCTGCTTTGACCTTTATGCATCCTAGTCCATTAGTGGTTCTTATGCAATCACGCCACGCCTGCTCTGAGCGGCGATCAGGCGCGCCCTTACTCGCCGGGGCCACGCAGGATGCCGGCGAGCGCCCGCAGCAGATCCTGCAGGGAATACGGTTTCTGCAGGTAGCTGTAACCCCTGGATTCGATATCCGAGTGGTCGACGACATCCCCGGTGTAACCGCTGGCGAGGAGGACCCCCAGATCCGCCTGCTGCGCCCTCAGCTCCTCCGCCAGCCTCACGCCGGAGATGTCCGGCAGCACCACGTCGCTGAACAGGACCAAGAAGCCGCCTGCTTCCTCTGCGAAGAGGCGGCGCGCGGCGTCGGCATCGCCGGCGGCGGCCACCTGGTAGCCGTTCTCGCTGAGCATCCTGACGGCGAGGTTGCGCACGACCTCCTCGTCCTCCACCAGCAGGATCTTCTCCCCCCGGCCGGCCAGACCGCTGTCGGTCTTGCCGGCAGTCCCCGCGAGCGGTCCGGCCTCCGGCTCCCCGGCGGCGATGGGAAGGTAGACGCGGAAGGTCGAGCCCAGACCGGGTTCGCTCTCCACTTCGACCCAGCCGCCGTGCTGCTCGACGATGCCGTAGACTACCGAGAGGCCGAGGCCGGTCCCGGTGCCGACGCTCTTGGTGCTGAAAAAGGGCTCGAAGGCCCGGGCCCGGGTCGCCGCGTCCATCCCCTCGCCGCTGTCCTGTACCCACAGGCAGACGAACTGTCCGAAATGCTCCTCGCCGGCGAAGTCGGTCACCGGCTCAGCCGCCGTGTAATTCTGCGTTCCCACCAGGATCTCGCCGCCGCCGGGCATGGCGTCGCGGGCGTTCACAACCAGGTTGAGCAGGACCTGCTCCATGTATCCGGGATCGGCCCTGACCGGGCTGAGTCCCGGGTCCAGGTCGGTCGCGATGCTGAACTGCTCTCCGATAAGGCGGCCCAGCATGCTGAGCAGCCCCTCGATGACCGCATTGAGGCCGATCGCCTTCAGGTCCATCTGGCCGTGGCGGCTGAAGAGCAGCAGTTGCCGGGTCACTTCCACTGCCCTGTCGGCTGAACGCGCAGCCTCCACCAGTTCCGGCCTCACCGGACTTCCCTGCGGCAGGTCGGTGATGGCCATCTCGATATAGCCCTGCACGGCGGTGAGATAGTTGTTGAAGTCGTGGGCCACGCCGCCGGCCAGCCGGCCTATGCTCTCCATCTTCTGGGCCTGGACCAGCTGCTCCTCGAGCTGGCGGTGGCGGGTCATGTCCCGGCCGATGCCCCAGCTGCCGGTGACGTTGCCGTCTTCATCGCGCACCAGCGTCGCGGTGATCGCGAATGTGCGCACCTCGCCGTCCCTGCGCCTCAGGTGGAGCTCGTAGTCCTTGACGAAACCGGCTTCAGCCAGGTCGCGCAGGTAGCGTTCCAGGTCGCTGCCGGCGAAGGCCCCGGAGGCGGGATCGAGCCGCCGCACCTCATCGAGGGTATCGTAGCCCAGCAGCTCCAGTCCGGCGGCGTTCATGTCCACGAAACGGCCGTCGACAGAGGCCATGAAGACAGCGTCCTTGGATTCCTCGAACAGGGTGCGATACTTCTCCTCCGAGCGCATCAGCGCCTGCTCGACGCCCAGCCGCTCCAGCTCCGACGCCGCCCGCGAGGCAAAGATCTTCAGCAGGCTCTCAGCGGTAGCCGTGTCGCTGATCGGTTCGTGATAGAGCACCACGATGATGCCCAGGGGTTTGCCGGCCGAGTCGAAGAGGGGCATGCCGATATAGGCTTCGACGCCGAGCTTGACCAGGTCCTCGTCAGCGGGGAATTCCTGCTGGACACCGCTGGTGTAGATGCAGGGCGATCTGCCCACGACGTTCTCGCAGGGGGTCCCCTTGAGGCTGTACTCGAAGTTGTCCGCCTGCTCGCCGTGGGCGTCGACGGCGATGGTGGTGATGGAGTCCTGCTCCCGGTTCAGCTCGCCCACGAAGGCGATGCCGGCCCCCAGGGCCTTCCTCAGCCGGGTGGTAAGCGACTGGAAGAACGGCAGGCCGGTGTCGCCGGAGATGCCTTCGACGATGTCCATGAGCATCTCCTCGGAGCGCTTGCGCTCGGTGATGTCCCGGGCTACGCCGAAGAGGCTGGCGACGCGGCCGTCGCTGTCCAGCCGGGGCACGACGTTCTCCTCCAGCCAGACGTACTCCCCGGTCTCCTTGTGGCGGATGCGGTATATGCGGACACGGGGCTGCTTGCTTTGAGCGATCACCTCGGTGCTGTCCATGACCGCCTGCCGGTCGTCGGGGTGGATGACGCTCAACCAGAAATCCGGCCGGCCGGTGAAGTCCGCGACGCTGTATCCGGTGACGTCGCGCACCCGTTCGTTGACGAAGCTCACCGGGTTCTCAAACAGGGAACCTCCGGGGGGGATGTCCACCGACCAGGCGATCTCGTACATGTTCTCGAAGAGCAGCCGGTAGCGCTCCTCGCTCTCCCGCAGCGCCTGCTCCGCCTCCCTCAGCTCGGTGACGTCCCGGATGCCCCCGACCATGGCAGTGGGCTCGCCTTCGGCGCCGCCGACCAGCGAGGTGGTGAGCCAGATGGGGAAGACGTGGCCGTCCTTGTGCCTCACCAGCACCTCGCCGGACCAGCCGCCTGTCTTCTCGATCGCCGGCAGGATGACCGCCTGGGCGAATCCGGGGTCTGCGTTCATGGAGCCCACGTGCATGCCGTGGTACTCCTCCGGCGTATAGCCATAGATATTCTCCACCGCCCGGTTCGAGTAGATGATCCTTCCGTCGAGCCCTACAATCTGGACACCGTCCTGCGAGGACTCGACCGCCTCGGAGAGGAGGCGCAGCTTCTCTTCCGCCCGGTCGCGCTCCCTGAGGTGGTTCCTCACCGAGCGCACCACGAAAATCCAGGCGAACAGCAGCAGGACCATGACGCCGCCCATGACGGCGATGTTGACGTTGCTGCGCACGTGCTGGTCGTGAATCTCTTCTTCGGAGAAGGCCTGGATCGCCCGGGAGATCTCTTCCTGGCCTTCGTCATAGGTGCGCTTGCTATCGCCATACTCGCTGCTGTCCAGCAAGGCCTCAGCGGCCTGCGGCTGTCCCTGACTCACCAGGGCCAGGGCTTCTTCATCCAGCTTCCTGATCGTCTGCCTGGCTTCAGCGCAGCGGTCCAGGTCTTCCTCGTCGACGATTTCCGGCGCCAGTTCATGGGCGACCGCCGTCGCTTCTTCCAGCCGGGGCAGCAGTCCGTAGTAACGTCTTTCCCAGGCCGGGTCTGCAGTCATCACGGCCATCATGACCGACATGGTCATGGCCTCGTCGAGGTACCTGATGTCGCTCCTGGCTTCCTGGAGCCGTATGAGCCGCTGCTCATCCCGCTCGAACTCGCCGAAGGAATCCCACGCGTACCAGCCGATGCCCAGGGCAAGCACGAGGGTGAGCACCATTGCAGCCGTGAAGATGCGGATCGGATAATCGTGTGGTTTGGCCTGACCCCTCATAGTGGCACCGTCCCAGGAATCTGCCGGCACTTCGTTCTTCCCGGAGGGCGCCGTTTCAATCCTGCTAGCGGGCTGTCATCGCCGGGAGGCCGGGTTGCGGCGGAACCTGCCGGCAGAGCAGAGAGCTGGCGGTTCCTGATGCCGCATCGCAGCTTGTACTTCAACCGGGTGTGGTGATTTCCTTCATGGCTGGCGCCCCGGGAAGGATTCGAACCTTCGACCTACCGCTTAGGAGGCGGTCGCTCTGATCCCCTGAGCTACCGGGGCAGCGGTGTCGCTGCGCATCGCTGCGTGACGTTTCCGTGGCTCCTGCTTCAAGGAAGCTGGATACAGCGTGCCTGGTGTCGCAAACTCATCAATTATAAACGAATGGACACAGTAAAGCCTTTTCATCTTCGGCAGGCAAGACCGGCGAGAGCTCCCTCAGTCCAGGGCTGCGCGCAGGATCTCCTCCACCAGCTCGTTGAAGCTGATGCCTGCGGCCTGGGCGCACATGGGCATCAGGCTGGTCTCGGTGAAGCCGGGGATGGTGTTGATCTCCAGCACGTGCAGCCGGTTGTCCTCGTCCATGATCAGGTCGACGCGCCCGAAGCCCGAGCACTGCAGCAGGTTGAAACATTGAAGCGAGAGCTCCTCGGCCTCGTCGGCCACGTCCGCGGGTATCTCCGCCGGGACCACGTAGTCGGCCTTGCCCATGGTGTAGCGCGACTCGAAGTCGAAGAACTTCGTCTTGGGGATCGCCTCCACCACCGGCAGCGTCCGGGGCTCGCGGCCGAGGATGCTCACTGCCAGTTCCCGGCCCTTGACGTACTTCTCCAGCAGCACCTTGTTGTCGAAGCTGAAGGCGGAGATAAGCGCCGCCGGCAGCTCGCTCTCGGTGTGGGCGAAGCGGATGCCCAGCGCCGACCCCTGGGCCGAGGGCTTGACCACGATGGGATAGCCGAGCTCCTTGCCGATGATCGACAGGGCGTCGCTTGCGCCCAGCTCCTGGAAGGCGTCGCGGTTGAAGGCATAGAAGGCCGGCGTGGGGATGCCCGCCCCCTGGAAGATGTGCTTGGAGAGGACCTTGTCCATGCAGCGGATGGAGGGCAGCACCCGCGACCCGGTGTAGGGGATGCCGAGGATGTCCAGGAGCTCCTGGACGGTGCCGTCCTCGCCGCTGCGCCCGTGCATGGCGATGAAGGCGACGTCGGGCTTCACCTCCTTTAGCTTCTTGACCAGGCGCTCGTCGACGTCGATGGATTCCACCCCGTAGCCCAGCTCCTCCAGGGCCTTCTCCACCCGTGACCCCGACTTGAGCGAGATGTTGCGCTCCAGCGAGCGACCGCCTTTCAGCACTACGACTTTTTCTTTCATGTCAGTTCCCCCATCGGGTCTGGGCAGGCGTCCGCTCGGGCGTCGCCTACTCTCCTTTCAGGGCCCTGTACAGGGCCATCTGGTTCCTGATCACCTTGGCCAGCCGCTTGATGCCCTCCTCGATGCGGTCCTCGGGCACGGCGCAGTAGGCCAGCCGCATCTGGTTCTTGCCGCGGCCGTCCACGTAGGCGCCCTCGCCGGGGACGAAAGCCACCTTCTCCTCCTCCACCGCCAGGGCCAGCAGGTCGGTGGTGTCGAGGTATTCCGGCAGGGTGGCCCAGATGTAGAAGCCGCCCTGGGGCACCGTCCAGCTCGCCTCCTCCGGGAAGTACTCCTCCAGGGCCGCCAGCATGGCGTCGCGCCGCTTGTGGTAGATCGCAGTCGTCCTCTCGACGTAGTCCTGCCAGCGGGCCTCGCGGAAATATTCGTTCACCACCATCTGCGCCAGCGTCGACGGGCAGAGGTCGGCGGCCTGCTTGCCCAGGTTGAACTTCTGCAACAGCGGCGTCGGCGCCACTATCCAGCCCAGCCGCATCCCCGGTGAGATGATCTTGGAGAAAGTACCCAGGTAGATGACGTTGTTGTCGTCATCCAGCGAATAGATGGTGGGCAGGGACTCTCCCTCGAAGCGTAGCTGCCCGTAGGGGTTGTCCTCGATGATGAGCAGCTGTCGCTCCCGGGCCAGCTCTACCAGCTCCAGGCGGCGCTCCATACTCAGCGATACGCCGGCAGGGTTGTGGAAGTTGGGGATGACGTAGATGAACTTGGGCTTTTTGCCCTCCTTCATCAGCCGCTCGACCTCGGCCCGGACCTGGTCCGTCCTGATGCCGTCCCCGTCCAGGGGCACCTGGATGATGTCCGCCTGGAAACCGCAGAAGGACGGCACCGCTCCGGGGTAGGTCGGCCCCTCGGTGATGATGGGATCGCCGGGGTTGATGAAGATGCGCGCCATCAGGTCGATGCCCTGCTGGCCGCCGGTGGTGACGAGGATGTTGTCCGGGTCCACCAGGGTGTCCTCCTCGGCCATCACCCGGGCGATGTTCTTCTTGGTCTCGTCGAAGCCCTCCGTCGGCCCGTACTGCAGGGCCTCGGCGCAGGAGTTCATGGCGATCTCATGGGTCACCCGTGCCAGTGTCTTCTCGGGGAAGCTGCTGGTGGCGGGCAGCCCGCCGGCCAGCGAAATCACCTCGGGCCGGGCGGTGACCGCCATCAGGTCGCGCATCACCGAGGAGCGCAGGCAGCCTGTCCGCTCGGCGTAGAAACCATCGTACTTGTCAAGGTCGATCCTGGTCATGAATCTTGATTCTAGTTACACACCTGTCTTTAAGCAATTCGCCGGGGATGTTAGAATCCTCTCCGGGACTTTGGATCATATCCGGCGGGAAGGAGAAGAGGTATGGAGACAGCACTGATCTGGGCGATCGGCGCCGGCGTCGGTCTGGCGTCCCTGGCCGGCAACCGCGCTTTCGCTCCCCTGGCGGTGTTCATCCTCATGGCCAGGATGGACTGGCTGCCGTGGTTCGGGGTGGAGGAATCGCCGCTGGACTTCATCTTCAGCGACGTCGCCGTCGTCATCCTGCTGCTTCTTGTCGTGCTGGAGGTCATCATGACCCGCCTGACCCTGCTGATGCTGGTAGAGCGGCTGCTCAGGCTGCCTTTCGCCCTGGTCTCCGGGGCCCTCCTCTGCGGCGCAGCGGTGGCGCACGAAGCTCCGGGATGGGGATATATCGCCGGCATCGCCGGCGGCGCCCTGCTGGCGGCGCTCGGCTATTACGTCCACAGCGGCATCGTCATCGCTGGCGAAGGCAGGGACCCGGGGCCGGCGCTGGACCTGGCGGTGCTGGTGCTGGCCGCGACGATCCTGCTTCTGCCGCAGGCGGGCTATGCCTACCTGCTTGCAATATTCTGGCTGTCGATACGGGTGAGGCGGCTCAAACGGCTCAAGTACAAGGGGCTGAGGGTGCTCGCCTGACGCCACCGGGGGGTTGATCATGACAAAAAGGGTGCACCTGTATATCTCCGGCCGCGTCCAGGGTGTGTTCTTCCGCGGCTGGGTAGCGGAGCAGGCCCGCAAGCTGGGCCTGGCAGGATGGGTGAGGAACCGCTTCAACGGCGGCGTCGAGGCAGTCATCGAGGGTCCGGACGAGGCGGTGGACGAGATGGTCCGCCTCTGCCATGACGGCCCCCCCCACGCCCGCGTCGATTCGGTCCTGGACAACGATACCGAGCCGGTCATGGGTTTGAGCGGCTTCCGCATCCGCGGCAGCGTCTGACGGCTTCAGCCCCGCCTCCCTCCATGAGTACCTTCCCGAAAGGCTGACACATCCGCTCAATGCCCGTGCTCATGCCCTTCCACGTGGCTGTGGGGATGGTAGTGCTCGACCCCGCCGTGGCGGTGGGGGTGGTCGTGGATCAGGTTGGCCCTTAGCAGCAGCTCCCGGTCGGCCAGCACGGCAGCCGGGGGGCCCTCACCAGCGAGCCGGTGGTCCTCCCCCATGACCAGCGCCCGGTCGGCGATATCCCCTACTATCGAGAGGTCCTGGGTGGCGGTGATGATGGTCTTGCCCGCCTCGTGGAGGTCGCCAGCCAGGCTCACCAGGAAGCTCGACGTCTTGGGGTCGAGGCCGGCGGTGGGCTCGTCGAACAGCAGCACGTCAGGATTGATGGCCAGCACCGAGGCCAGCGCCACCCGTTTTTTCTCGCCTCCGCTCAGGTGGTAGGGCGCCCGTTCCTTCAGGTGCCCGAGCCCCAGGATATGGATGGTATCCTCGACCCGGCGCTCCACCTCGTCGTCCGGCAGCCCCAGGTGCAGCGGCCCGAAGGCCACCTCGTCCCGCACCGTCGGGGAGAAGAGCTGCGCGTCGGCGTTCTGGAAGACGAAGCCGACGCGGCGGCGGAACTCCCGTGAGAACGAATCGAGCCGCAGCGTCGCTTCAGAAAGCTCCTGGCCCATGAACCCGATCCTGCCGCGGTCCGGGAAGAGCAGGCCGTCGAGCATCTTCAGCAGGGTGGATTTTCCTGAACCGTTGGCGCCCAGCAGCGCGACGCGCTCGCCCCGCTCCACCGAGAGGGTGGCGCCGGCGAGGGCAGGGGCGCCCTCATAGCTGAAATGGACGTCTTCCACCAGGAAGAGGGGCGCATCAGCGTTTTTCGCGGCCATGTCAGCCAATGATCCTGTCTCCCGCGAGTAGGGACAATGCCAGCGTGGCGGTGGACGCCAGCCAGACCCAGTCGGCGGCGGCCGTCCGGAAGCGGCTGGCCGTCACCGGTTCGCCGTCGAAGCCCCGGCTGACCATGGCCGCGTACACTTCCTCGCTGAGGGCGTGCGACTTGCCCAGCAGGGCGCCCATGCCCGCCGCCAGGAAGCGCCGGTCTTCCCGCGGCGATGCCGGCCCCACCATGCGGCTGGCGCGCGCCGTGAACATCTCGGTGGCCATCGCCAGGAGCAGGAAGATATACCGGTAGGTCATCGACAATATGAGGACGAAGAGCCGGGGCACATGGAAGACCCTGAGCGCCCTGAGCAGCTCGTTCCAGCGAGTGGTCAGGGCCAGGAGCACGCCCAGGGACACGGAGGCGGCCACCCTGAGGACCAGCATGACGGCGCCCCTGACCCCCTGCTGGGTGATCGCCAGCGAGGTCCCCAGCGACCAGGGTCCCAGCCTCACTTCTCCGCCGAAATCCCAGATGACCCATAAGGGGTCGCCGTCCCGGACGACGTTGAAGATGCTGGGCAGGGCGATCACCGCGGCGAACAGGGGGATGAACATCCAGACGCGTTTCATGAAGAACCAGGCCGGTATGCTCGCCGCCGCCGCCATGGCCACGGAGACCAGGTAGAGGCCCAGCACCAGGTACCAGTGCCTGAGCAGCGAGGCCAGGAGCAGGAGGACCAGCACGCCGGCGACCTTCACCCGCGGATCGACCCCCTGCATGAGGCCAGGCCGGGCCGCCACCTTCTCTGAGTAGATGGTGTCGCGCGCCAGCCGCCCCAGGCCCAGGAGTGTCCGGGCCAGGGCGCTCTGCCTGACGGCACGGTCCGGCCCCCCGGGCTCGAAGCCGCCGGGACGCTCTGTCATCCAGGCGGGAAGCATGCCGCCGTCAGCCACGGTTGCCCTCCTGCCTGCCCCGGAACAGGAAGCGGGCCGAGAGCAGGGCGGCCACGCTGGCCAGCGCCAGTCCCACGACACCGGAGACCAGGTAGGCAGGCGCTGACTTCCTGGCCGCGTCCACCGAGACGACCCCTGCTGTTTCCGCAGCTCCCTCCCCCAGTGATTCACCCTCTTCGCCTGCGGGGAAGCCGTAGTCGGGCAGGAGGCCGGTCCAGGCGCCCGCGTACCTGTCCATCCCCTCGGGCACGTAGCCGACCTCATCGGCGACCTCATCGGCGCCCCATTCACCCCAGGCCGTGCCGGTGGCCAGCAGCCCGATGGGCGTGCAGACCAGTAGCAGGGCAAGTCCGATGATTAGCGGCCTGAGCTCGAAGCGGGATTCCCCGCCTGCCCTGGCTGTCTTGTAGTTCTGGAGCAGCGCCGGGTTGGTGCGCTGCAGGAATATATATACCAGCGAGGTCATGACCGCCTCCACCACGCCCGCCACCGCCAGGTGGGGGACCATCATCGCCGGTATGGCGGTGGCCAGCCCGTAGGGCGAGTACAGGGCCGAACCGTCGGCGGCGGTATACAGCTCGCCCTGCAGTCCGAAAACGACGGCTGTGAGCAGCGCCGCCAGGTTGAGGCCGGTCCAGCCGCCGACGCCCGCGGCGATCCAGCGCCTGGCTGAGCCCTCGGCGGCGCCCCGCGCGATCAGCCTGTAGGTGAGGTAGCCTGTCACCGGCAGGATGAAGCCGATGTTGAAACAGTTGGCTCCCAGGGCCAGGATGCCCCCGTCGCCGAAGAACAGCGCCTGTATGGCCAGGGCGACGGACACGGCGATCACAGCGGCCCAGGGGCCGATGACGATGGCGACGATGGTCCCGCCCACGGCGTGCCCGGTTGTGCCGCCGGGCAGGGGGATGTTGAACATCATGATGATGAAGGTGAACGCGGCGCCGATGGCGATGAGCGGCGCCTGCCGCGCGTCCAGAGTGCGCCGCACCTTGTAGCCGGCCGCATACCAGGCAGGCACGACGAGCGCCCAGAGCCCCCCGGCTGTCTGGGGGCTGATGTAACCGTCAGGTATGTGCATCTGCTCTCCTTTCGGGTCCGGCGGCACCATGCCGCCCGTTGCCGTCCGTGCCTTCTGGCAGATGCTGGGCCCTTCGCAGGCCCGGGAATCGGGGTTTCGGGGATCGCCGCCTTCGTGGCGGAGCGTGTTATTTCCGAAGATATGCCTTGTGTTCCAGAAGCTTCAGCTCATGGAAGCTGGCGGCGACTATCTTCTGCTGTCCCAGCAGGTCGGTGAGCACCAGTTTGTCGCCCTCGGGCCTGATGGTGGCCACGTCTTCCATGACCATCTCTTCCCTGCCGTCTTCGATGATATATACAGTCAGTTCACACATCCGTTCATACCTCCGTTTCTGCTTCTAGCAGCTGCCGGACCCTGGCCACCGCCTCCTCCATCAGGTGGGGAAGCGGCTGCCGGCTCGCCGCCACGAAATGCAGCCGCGGCTGCGCCAGGGGCAGGAGCACCTTCTCTGCCCGTGACGACGCTATCACTTCCGCCATCCCCGGCGTCAGTTCCCCCATGTAGGAGTTGGCGATCACCACGGCGATGGGCGCGACGATGATGTCCGCCCGTGATATCGACGTGCGGATGGCGTTCTCGCCGGTGGCGCCGCGGCTCGCCCGCGCCTTCATCATGTTGGCCGTGGCAGCCGAGTTGGTGCCGAAGACGAGTATCTCCACGCTCTCCGGAAGCTCTCGCCGCAGCTGGCTGACGACCTGGTGGCCGATATTGCCGCCCATGCCGTCTATCACCGCGATCACAGCGTCCCTCATTTCCATCACTCCCAACAGGCCTGAAAACACAAAAACCCCGAAAGCCGGGAACCCAGCGGTTCCCACGGACCTCCGAGGTCGCTTGCGATTGACATCAGGTTGTTCGGAGCTTCGGCTCTCGGCTGGAAGGCTTCGGCCTTCCTCTCCTAAAATAGCCCAGGATCCGCTTGTGAGTCAAGGGCGCCGTGGGAGCGGCTAAAGGTAAAACAGGTTCCCTCCGATGAAAAACCACGCTTCGCGAGGAGCGTGGGGGCGTTTGCGGGCTGATGCTTACGTTTGAAGGGGCGGGATTTGATTCCAGGGGCTTCCACTCTAGACAATCCCGGGAAAGCGGTGTCGCTGAGCCGCGCCCGGGACCTTTGGCTACTTTTCATCATCGCCAGCCTCGGCATGGTCATCAATGCCGTTTACGTGCTCATCGAGCTGTTCAGCGAGGACCCGTTCGGTGACTTCCGCGCACACCTGGTTGGTAACATCTTCATCCTGTCCCTCCTCTTCATCTTCCCCGCCGTCGCCTACCTCATCTACTACTCCATCACCCGCCACGAACTGATCCGCAGTTCGCGGCTGCTGGAGATAGAGGTGGCCAGCCGCACCAGGCAGCTGGAAGACCTGAAGAACTTCACTGAGAACGTGATGGCGAGCGTGAACGACCTGATCTTCGTCATCGGCTCGGACGGCCGTTTCCATTTCGTCCGCGGCAACAGCGCCATGCTCGGCTGCGAACTGGGGCAGCTCGAGGGGTACCAGTTCATCGACATGGTCGCACCCGGCTCCATCGCGACGGCCGTAAACAACTTCGAGCGGATACTGCGTGGTGAAGCAGTGGGCCCCTACGAGCTCGAGATCGTTACCTGTGACACCCAGACCCGGTGCATCGAGATATCCAGCACCGGTTATATCGAGGACGGGATGACGAGGGCGCAGGTGGGCGTCGCCCGCGACGTCACCGAGCGCCGCAAGCTGGAGCACCACGCGCTCAAGCGCAACCGTGAACTGTCTTCGCTCAACTCGATCGCCACAGCCGTGGGCAAGTCGCTCGACCTGGACCAGGTGCTGGCGGCGGCCATGGACCAGATAGCCATCCTGCTCAACGCCGACCGCGCCTGGGTGCATGTCTACAATGAAAAGGCACACTGCCTGGAGCTCAGGGTCTGGAAAGGCAGGGGCTCGGTGATGAGGGACCACCTGGCGTCGGTGAGCCCCGGAGAAGGGTTGATCGGCAGGGCTGCCGAGAACGACGCTCCCATGGCCATCAACTGTGCCGGCCATCCTGAGATGGCGGCGATCGGGGCCGAGGCTGACCTGGCCTGCCTGGCGGTAGCGCCGATGAAGTTCAGCCGCCGGCTGGTGGGTGTACTCTCCGTTTCCAGCGAGGAGCCTGACTATTTCAGTCCCGAGGACCTCGACCTGATGCGCCTGGCATCAAGCCAGGTGGCCATGGCCGTGGAAAACGCCCTGCTGTATGAGGACCTCAAGTACAAGACCGAGGAGCTGGCGCTGCAGAACACGGAGCTGGCCATGTCCACCGAGAAGCTGAGCCATCTCATCTGCGAGGCTGAGAAGGAGCAGAGCTTCTCGGTCCGCTATGAGAACCCCGGCCTGGCGAAGTGCTGGGAGATCAAGAACTGCACGCAGGAGGATTGTCCCTCCTACGAGTCCGAGAACCTCCGCTGCTGGCAGGTGGCGGGCACCCATTGCGGCGGCGTGGTGCAGGGCGTTTTCGCCCAGAAGTTCGGTCAGTGCGAGAAATGCGAGGTCTACCAGAAGGCCAGGACGGGGCGCCTGGCGGGCATGGGCGAGGCGTTCAACAACATGATGGCGATCCTCGAGCGCAAGGTCGAGGAGCAGCGCGACCTGCAGAGCCAGCTGGTTCAGTCCACCAAGCTGGCCGTCATCGGCGAACTCGCGGCGAATGTCGCCCACGAGATCAACAACCCGCTGACGGGGATTCTGGGGTACTCGTCGCTGCTACTGAAGAACCTGCCGGAGGATGACGCCAACCGCAAGAACCTGATGGTGATCGAGAAGGAGACCCTGAGGGCGCGAGACATCGTCCGCAACCTGCTTGATTTCTCACGCCAGGGTTCCTCCAACAAGTGCGACACCCCCGTCACCGAAGCCCTGGAGAGCTCGCTGACGCTGCTGAGGAAGCAGGCAGAGCTGGCGGGCGTGGAGGTGGACAAGCATATCGGCGACGGTATGCTCAACGTCCACGCCGACCCCAACCAGCTCAAGCAGGTCTTCATCAACATCCTCAACAACGCCATCTTCGCGATGCCCGAAGGCGGCCGCCTGACGATCTCGGCCAGGACGATAAGGCCGATCGGCGACCTGGCCCGGGTGCAGGTCGCCTTCAGGGACACAGGCATCGGCATCCCCGAGGACAAGCTGGCCCGGGTCTTCGAACCCTTCTATACCAGCAAAGACGTCGGCGAGGGCACCGGGCTGGGCCTGTCGGTGTCGCGCCGCATCGTCGAGGAGCATGGCGGTGTCATCGAGGTTGACAGCACGGTGGGTGCGGGGTCAACTTTCATCGTGACGCTGCCGACAGCAGAAATACAAGAGCGGGCACATGACAGTGAAAAGGAAGTAGCCTGAGGTGGGGGAAATAATGCAAGGCAAGGTACTGGTAGTTGACGACGAGGAAGTGATCCGGGACGTCTGTTCGCAGATCCTGGAGAACGAGGGTTACGAGGTGGTCACGGCCGCGAGCGGCATGGAGGCCTTGCGGCTGGTGAGCAGCGGCGATGAGCATTTCGACGTCGTGGTGACGGACATCATGATGCCCGACATGTCCGGCCTGGAGCTGCTCGAGGTCATCAGGAGGACCAGCCTGGACATCAACCCCGTCGTCATCACGGGCCTGGGCACCTTCGAGATGGCGACCCAGTCAGACCGGCTGGGAGCCAAGGAATTCGTGGTCAAGCCCTTCACCCCGGACGAGCTCTCCGAAGCCGTGCGCAAGGCGGTCGGGCCGCATCCCGTGAGACCGGTCTAGTCCGCCCGCAGCCTCAGCTTCCAGACCAAGAACACCGCTTCGAGCACGATCCGCTTCGACATCTTCGACTTGCCCTGCTGGCGGTCGAGGAAGGTGATCGGCACCTCCTTGACCCGGAAACCCTTTTTCGCCGCCTTGTAGGTCAGCTCGATCTGGAAGCCGTAACCGTAGGAGTTCACCGCGCTCAGGTCCAGCGTTTCGAGGACCTCGCGCCGGAAACACTTGAGCCCGCCGGTAAGGTCACGCACCGGCAACCTCAGGATCATGCGGGCGTAAGTGCTGCCCCCCTTGCTGATGATCTTCCTCAGGAGCCCCCAGTTCTCGACGCGGCCGCCCGGCACGTAGCGGGAGCCCAGCACGAGGTCGGCGTCCGCGATAGCCTCGAGGAAGACGGGGATGTAGGCCGGATCGTGGGAGAAGTCGCTGTCCATCTCGAAGATGTATCTGGTGCCGGTCCCGAGCGCCTGGCGAAAACCAGCCAGGTAAGCCGGGCCCAGCCCCTGTTTCTCCGGGCGGTGGATGACCGACAGGTTGTCGTACCTGGCGGCCAGCGCGTCGGCTATCTCGCCGGTGCCGTCCGGCGAGTTGTCATCGACGATGATGACCTGTCCCGAAAGGCTGTTGCTGGTGAGGACGCCCTGAAGCGTTTCGACGAAGCGTTCAAGGTTCTCGCGCTCGTTGTAAGTGGGAAGCACTACTGTGAACATGGCTTTCAGTCCGCGGCGCAGCCGAGGCAGAGCCTTTTGCCGTCCAGATCTACGGTCCTGGTCTCCATCACCGGCTCGCCGCACCCCTCACAGACGAGCGAACGCCGGATCACTGCCCTGGGAGGCAGCTCGGCCGCCGTCTTGCGTATGTCGAAGAGCTCAGCGTCGGGCGCGCTGAGGATGTGGTCGATCTTGAGCTGCCGGGCGGCTGTCTCATCGCCGGCAGCTGCGGCCGCGGGCGCCTCCATGGCCCCCGTCCTGAGGGCCACTCGCACCGCCTCGCTGCTGTCGCGGCGGGCGAGGGTGAACACCTGCTTGCCCCAGTCGCGGAAGAAGAGGTTTCCCTTGCCGAACGTAGTCCCCGCCAGGAACTGGGCAGCGTCGACGCTGCAGCTGTCGTTCTCAACGATCGCAATGAGTTCCTCATCCGCCGAGCGGACGACGCCGAGCTGTTCCAGGGCCGCGGCGACGGCGCGGTAGCCGAGAGCCAGCCCCGGGCACATGTGACCGTGAAAAGCTATCAGCTCCTCCAGGCCGGGATAGTCACCGTAGTCAGTCATCTGTTCCAATCGTTTCGGGCGCGGCCGGGCGCGGCCGCTCGATTACCATGCGATAGTTTAGACTTTTTCCATCAAAAGCGGAAACCGGATGAGGCCGGCAGCCGGGAACGGACCCGAAACGGAGGGGCAGGGGGGCTACTCCACCAGCCGCCGGTGCATCCCCCTGACTGCCAGCTCGGCGAAGATGAGGGTGGAGGCCAGGGCCCAGGCTGCTTCCGGCAGCAGATAGATGTCGTGGCGGCCCAGCATCAGGGAGCGGGAGATGTCCACGAAGCTCGACAGTGGGATGACCCAGGCCACCGCCTGTACCGCATCGGGGAAGCGCTCGATGGGGAAGAACGTGCCGCTTAAAAACTGGGCCGGCAGGATGAAGCCGGCGAAGTAGAAATGGAAGTACTCCATCTGGGCGACGCGGCTGGTGACGAAGACCCCGATGGCGGCGAAGTTGAACGCGGCGGCGAACATGATGACCGGGACGAGGGCGGCCTGCCAGCGGTGGAGCACCCCCATGAGCAGCAGGACCACGAGCACCAGCAGGGCGTTGACGAGGCCGCGGGTAGCGCCCCAGGTGATCTCCGCCAGGCTGACCTCCTGGGCGCTGATGGGAGTGGAGATGATGCCCTCGAAGGTATTCTGCATCTTCATGCGGAAGTAGGAGCCGTAGGTGCATTCGAAGGTGGCCTGCATGATGGCGGCGGTGCCGATGATGCCGGCGGCGACGAATTCGATATAGGGGACGCCTTCCATCGACTCGATGTAGGAGCCCAGGCCCAGGCCGAACACGAAGATGAAGAGGAGCGGCTCCGCCAGGGATGGGAAGATATTGAACTTCCACAGGGTGATGAACACCTGGGCATTGCGCCGCCAGACCTTGATGAAGGCGGGCGTGACCGAGAGCAGTCCCTTGTTCATCAGCGGATCTCCATGCCGGTGAGCTTCAAGAAGACATCCTCAAGCGACGCCGGCCGGATCAGCCGCTCCGCCCCGGGATAAGCCGAGATTATCTCGTCGAACTCGGCTGCGTCCCGGCTGTAGAAGTACAGGTTCTGGCCGCTGCGCTGGTGTTCCATGCCGGGAAAGCGAGCCACCGCTTCCCCGGCAGCCGCCAGGTCGACCCTGAGCTCCAGGACCTGGGCCGGAACGTTCTTCCTGATGAGGCTGCCGGGACTGCCGCCATCGACCTTGCGCCCCTCGTTCATTATCAGCACCTCGTCGCAGAGCTTCTGGGCTTCTTCCATGTAGTGGGTGGTGAGGAGCAGGGTGATGCCGCGCTCCTTGAGCTCCAGCAGCTTGTCCCAGATGAGGTGGCGCACCTGGGGGTCGAGGCCGGTGGTGGGCTCATCGAGGATGAGCAGGCGCGGGTCGTTGAGCAGGGCGCGCGCCAGCACCAGGCGGCGCTTCATGCCCCCGGAAAGGGCTGCGATGGGTGCGCGCGCCTTTTCCATGAGATGCATGAAACCGAGCAGCTCATCGCACTTGCCGGCGGCATCCTCGTGCCTGATGCCGAAATAGCGCGCGTAGACAATGAGGTTCTGGCAGGTGGACAGGTCGGGGTCGAGGTTGTTCTCCTGGGGTACGACTCCCAGACCGGCCTTGATCTCGCGGGGCTGCTCGCAGACGTCCAGGCCGAAGACCTTGAGCGTGCCCGCAGTGGGTCGGGCGATGCAGTAGACCATCTTCATGGTCGTGGTCTTGCCGGCGCCGTTGGGGCCGACGAAACCGTAGCAGCGCCCCGCTTCGAACCCGAAATCGATGGCGTCCACCGCCGTCAGGTCACCATAACGCTTGGTCAGCGATCTCGCTTCGACGATCATGTCGATATGCCGTTTGTCGGATGATGCGATGCTGTCATGGGTCCTGGCGCTCCTGGCGCTTATCATAATCTTATTCCAGCCCGGTTCATATCCCGGGCCGGCGGCCTGCCTGCGCTTCACCAGTGTGTGCGCCGGGACCAGCCCGCTCGCACAACCCCTTGGGAGCCGGATTGGTGTATCCTGTTATTGTAGACCTGCAAACGATTCATTCTGGCGCTGACGTCCATGTCCGAGATCAGGGAAATCACCATACCCATCGAAGGGATAAGCTGCGCCTCCTGCGTGTCCACTAATGAGAAGGCGCTCCAGGCGGTGCCCGGGGTGCAGGGGGCAGCGGTAAACATAGCCACCGAGATGGCTACCGTCAGCTACGATGCCGCCCTGGCTTCGCCGGCGGAGCTGGTGGCCGCGATCATGAAGGTCGGGTACAGGGTACCCATCGAGAAAGTCACGCTGCCGGTCGCCGGCATGACCTGCGCTTCCTGCGTCGAGCGGGTGGAGAAGGCGCTCAAGTCGGTGGAAGGTGTCCTGTCCAGCTCGGTCAACCTCGCCACCGAAAGGGCCACGGTGCATCACCTGGCCGGCGCGGTGACGCGGGCCGACCTGGTCAGGGCGGTGGCCGGGGCCGGCTATGAAGTGCTCGAGGCGGGCGAGGAAGATGCCGGCGACATCGCCGCCGCCGAGGATCGCGAGGCGGCCGAGCGCAGGCGCCGGTACCGCCGCCTGCAGCTCAAGGTGGCCGTGGGCTCAGTCATCTCGGTGCTGGTGATGCTGGGCAGCATGGAGCAGCTCGACCTGGGCCCGCTCAGCAACGGTTACATCCTCTGGGCCCTGACGACCCCGGTGCAGTTCTGGGTCGGCGGGCAGTTCTACCGCGGCGCCATCGCCGCGGCCCGGCACCGGACCACCAACATGAACACCCTGGTAGCCGTGGGCTCCTCGGCTGCTTATTTCTATTCGGCGGCAGCGGTCGTCGCCCCGTCGTTTTTCGCCGGGCATGCCCATGGCGGAGCCGCGCCGGTCTATTTCGACACGGCTGCCGTTATCATCACCCTCATCCTCTTCGGCCGGATGCTGGAGGCGCGCGCCAAGGGACAGACCTCTGACGCCATCCGGAAACTGGTCGGCCTCAGGCCGAAGACGGCAAGGGTTGTCAGGGACGGCGGGGAGGCTGACATCCCCGTGGAGCAGGTTGAGGTGGGTGATATCGTCATCGTCCGCCCCGGCGAGAGTATCCCGGTGGACGGGGTGGTGAAGGAGGGCCAGTCGAGCATCGACGAGTCAATGATCACCGGGGAGAGCATCCCCGTGGACAAGCAGGTGGGGGACGAGGTGGTGGGCGCCACCATCAACAGGACCGGCAGCTTCCGCTTCGAGGCTACGCGCGTGGGCAGGGACACGGCGCTGGCGCGCATCATCCGGCTGGTGCAGGAGGCCCAGGGCTCCAAACCGCCCATCGCGCGCATGGCTGACGTCATCGCCAGTTATTTCGTGCCCGCCATCTTCGCCATCGCCACGGTGACGTTCATCATCTGGCTGGCATCCGGCGGCGAGATGGCCTTCAACCGCGCCCTGCTGAATTTCGTGGCCGTGCTCATCATCGCCTGTCCCTGCGCCCTGGGGCTGGCAACGCCTACCGCGGTGATGGTGGGGACCGGCAAGGGGGCCGAGGCCGGCGTCCTCATCCGCGGCGGCGACTCCCTGGAGACCGCCCACAGGCTTGACACCATCGTGCTGGACAAGACGGGCACCCTGACCCGCGGGGAGCCCGTGGTCACTGACCTGCTGGCCGACGGCTGGGACCAGGAGGAGCTGCTGGCGCTGGCGGCAGCGGCTGAGCGGGGGTCAGAGCACCCCCTGGGCGAGGCCATCGTCAACTCCGCCCTCCAGCGGGGCCTTGAGCTCGGCAGGGCGGAATCGTTCCAGGCGCTGGCCGGACAGGGGATCGCGGCGACGGTGGCCGGGCGCCACCTGCTGATCGGCAATCCGGGCCTCCTCGAGGATGACGGCATTGCCCTCGACGGCCTGCGGGAGAAAGCCGAGCAGCTTTCGGCGGAGGGCAAGACCCCCATGTTCATGGCGGTCGACCGGAAGGCGGCCGGGGTCATCGGGGTGGCCGACACGCTCAAGGAGAGTTCCCGCGGCGCCGTGGCCCGGCTCCGGGAGATGGGCCTGGAAGTGGTGATGCTCACCGGCGACAACCGGCGGACAGCCGAGGCGATCGGCCGTGAGGCGGGGGTCGACCGCGTCCTGGCGGAGGTCCTTCCCCAGGACAAGGCCCTGGAGGTCAGGCGGCTGCAGGAAGAGGGCAAGCTGGTGGCCATGGTGGGCGACGGCATCAACGACGCGCCGGCGCTGGCCCAGGCCGATGTCGGCATCGCCATCGGCACCGGAACCGATGTGGCCATGGAGGCCGGCGACATCACGCTGATCTCGGGAGACCTGCGCGGGGTCGTGACCTCCATCGCCCTCAGCCGACGCACGATCCAGATCATAAAGCAGAACCTCTTCTGGGCCTTCGCCTACAACACCGCCCTGATCCCCGTGGCGGCGGGAGCGCTGTACCCGTTCTTCGGCATCCTCCTCAATCCGATGCTCGCGGCCGCCGCCATGGGGCTGTCATCTGTCTCCGTGGTGAGCAACTCGCTCAGGCTGCGGCGTTTCAAACCACCCGATATGAAGTAAGATTACACCGGTGGGCCCCATGAACCTGGCTGAAAGGCGGGAGGATGGTTAAAGAGCGCGATTCGTATGTCATCGCCCAGTTCTCCGACATACACTGCGGCGACGGTCGCTTCGACCGTGACCTGATGCTGGGCACCATCTCCGAGATCAACCGGCTCGGGCCTGACCTCACCATCATCCCCGGAGACCTCACCGCCGACGGCTACTTCGAACAGTTCTACGAGGCCCGCGATTACATCGAACAGGTGCAGTGCGAACAGAAGATAGTCGTGGCCGGCAACCATGACTGCCGCAACGTGGGCTTCCTCTACTTCGAATCGATCTTCGGCTCGCGCCGGGGACAAACCGTGGAGCTCGACTTCAGCCTCCGGCGGACAGAGGACATGGGCGGCGGCGTGCAGCAGAAACTCAAGGTGCTGGCGCTGGATTCCAACAAGCCTGACCTCAACGACGGCGAGGTGGGCCGCGACCACTACACCTGGATCGACAACGAGTTCCCCGAGAAAGACGACTTCAAGGTGTTCGTGCTGCACCACCACCTGGTGAGCATCCCCGGCACGGGGCGGGAGCGCAACGTCGTCTGGGACTCCGGCGACGTGCTGGAGCGGTTGCGGGCGGTGGAGGTGGACCTGGTCCTCTGCGGCCACCGCCACGTCCCTTACACCTGGCCGGTGGCGGGCATGCTGATCATCAGCAGTGGCACCGCCGCCACCTGGCGCACGCGGGGGTATACACAGCCTTCCTACAACATCATCGAGATCGCTCCGGCCGACGTCACGGTCACCACCAAGGTCCCCGGGGGCGCCATCGCCCGCAAGGAGCGCTTCGCGCGCCGGCGGGACCCCATCAGCTTCTGATACCGTGGGCGGCGCCCGGATCCGTCGGCAGGCTGGAATCTCCTTGACACCGCCTTGCCTTTGCAGATAAGCTTTCGCCGTTCGATAATCGAGGGGGGAAGCCACCCGGCGCTGCCGCCGTCCAGGCGGCGTACTCCATCAGCTGTTAAAAAACAGGAGAGTGAGGATTATGGAAAGATTCCGCAAGTTGTTCCTGCTGTCGATCGTCCTTCTCGGGCTGCTGCTGTCGACCACCGTCGGCGTGCTCGGCTGCGGCGAGGAGAAGACCGAGACCAAGGCTGACGAGAAGACCACCGAGACCAAGGCTGACACCTCGACCCAGCTCGCGGACCGGATAATCACGGTCCTGGCGTCCACCGAGACCAGCGGTGATTACGCCGCCAACGCCATCGCCGCCGACGTGCTGGCGGCGAAGCTGGCCGATCCGGCCGAGAAGGAAAAGCTGACCATCGTTGATATCCGCAAGAAGGAAGACTTCGACAAGGGCCACATCGAGGGCGCGATCAACATCGCCTACCAGGAGTGGGCCTCCATGGCCAACATGGCCATGCTGCCGGCAGAGAACAAGATCATCGTCGTCTGCTATTCGGGCAACACCGCCGCCCAGACCGTGGCGGGCATGCGCATCCTGGGCCACGACGCGGCCGCTCTCAAGGGCGGCATGGAAGCCTGGGAGGCCGGCAAGGCCCAGGGGACCATCACCGCGCTGGAAGGCGCCAGCAACGCTGTAGTGATGGACCCGGCGATGAACGAGGCCGCGCCGGCGCCGAGCGCCACCTGGGAGCCGCTATCCGAGGCGCAGCACGGTGACCTGATGATGGCTGTCGACGAGTACTTCATGAACATGGAGGGCGGCGGCCTCAACGTCATAACCGCCGCGGACCTCAAGGCCAAGATCGACAGCGGCGAAACAGCCGAGATGACGCTGCTGGACATCCGCAGCGCTGAGGACTTCACCGGGGTCGGCCACATCGAGGGCGCTGTCAACGTCCCCTTCAAGGCAGTAGCCGTGCCGGACAACCTCTCCCTGCTCTCCAAGGACAAGCAGGTGGTGGTGATCTGCTACACCGGCAACACCGCGGCCCAGGCCGTGACCGCCCTGAACCTGCTGGGCTATGATGCCATAGCGCTCAAGTATGGTATGATGGGTTGGACGCAGACGCCGAACACGGCGGGCTTCATCTCCTATCTCAACGCCGCCAGCTATCCGGTGGTGCAGTAGCGCTCCGGCTTCGTGAGATAGGCATCAAGACAGTCCTGATCAGGGGCGGCGTTACAGCCGCCCCTGTTACTTTTTCCGGTCTCGGGCGTCGAAACAGTTATGAGCGACAGACAGCGAGACATCCAGGACCGGCCGGACGGCCGGGAAGCGCTCCATGAGCGGGCCCTCGAGGTGCTCGCCTCGACGGCGCCCGAGGGTGATTTCTTCGCCAATGCCATCTGGGGGCGTGATTTCGCTGCCGCCTGGCAGCGGGACCGCGCGGCCTTCTTCATCGTCGACGTCCGTGACTGGCGGGACTACTGCCTGGGGCACATCGAGGGGGCCCTCCATGTGGACTTCCGCGACTGGGCGAGCCCGGACAACCTGGCGCGCCTGCCCCGCGACCGCAAGATCATCGTCGTCTGTGACAACGGCTGCGCATCGGCACAGGTGTCCGCCGGGCTACGGCTGCTGGGTTATGACGCGGCCATCATCCGCACCGGCATGAGCGGCTGGAGCAGGACCCGCAACACGGGGGCGACTCTGGAAGCCCTGGAGTCCGCCGGGTTCCCGGTGGCGCGGGCCGAGGCCGAACCATGCGCCCCGGCGCCGGAGGGGGTCGGGTTCGGTGACGTCAATCTCGAGCTGTTCAACGTTATCGCCACTGAGGTCCACCAGCGCTTCCGTGAGGTACCCCTGGAAGGCGCGACCGCCCGCAACATCATCGAGCCGGCGCACCTGCGCGAGCTGCTTGAAAGCGCCGAGGGCGAATACTTCCTTTTGGACGTGCGCGAGGACTTCGAATACGAGGGGGTGGGCCACATCGAGGGTGCCCGCTGGATGGACTTCCGGGCAGCAGCGGTGCCGGAGAACCTCAGCCAGCTGCCCCGGGACCGGACCATCGTGACCATCTGTTACACCGGCAACATGGCGGCGCAGCTCACCACCGTTCTGCGCCTGCTGGGTTACGACGCCCTGGTGCTGAACCTCGGCATGGCCGGCTGGGTCAGGAACCCCACCACCCGCACCTACCTGAGTGACATCGCCGAGGCGGGCAACCCGGTGGCGGAGCTGGAAGAGCACGACTGCGGCCGCGCCCGGGGCGCTTAATCCCCGCCATCCTCCTCCGCGCGCTTCTCAGCCTCTTCCCTGCCCTCGCGGCGTTCCTTTTTGGAGTACTTCTTCTCCTCGTGGAACCCGGCGCCGCTTCGGGGCCTTCCCGCGAAGGGGTTGCGGGGGCGCTTCGGCTGGGGCTTCTCGGGTTTTTTCTTCTTAGCGGCCACGGTTCGAATTATGCGGTTATCCCTCCAGGTCGAAACAAGCCTGTTGATTGATGAACTGCCTGTTCATCTTCCTCCTGTCGGATGATTATCCTGTATCCGTGACGGCGGGGGGCTGTGGAGGCGTGGCCGCCGGGGAGGCCGATGGTGAGGCAAGCCGTCGGGCGGGGTTTCGGCCGGATGTTGTCTGAGCCCCCGCAGGGGGCGAGTTCGTCCGGCCGCCGTCTGACGGCGCAGCTGAACCGGCCGGACCAAGGCTCGCCCGGAACAGCACCCCGCCGGAGCGGAGGCACCTGCCGACCTGTGGTTATTTGCTGTCCAGCAGTATCGTCACCGGGCCGTCGTTCACCAGCGACAGCTCCATCATGGCGCCGAAGACGCCGGTGGCCACCTCGACGCCCTGGGCGCGGAGCGTGGCCGCTGTATCGAGGTAGAGCCGCTGCGCCATATCCGGGGGGGCTGCTTCCGTGAAGCCCGGCCGGTTGCCCTTGCCGGCATCCGCCAGCAGCGTGAACTGGCTCACCAGCAGCACCGCGCCGCCCACGTCCTTCACTGAAAGGTTCATGCGGCCCTCGCCATCGGCGAAGATCCGCAAGCGGGCGATCTTGCCGGCCAGGTAATCCACGTCCCCCGGACCGTCGCCGGCGGCCACGCCTAAAAGCACCGCCAGCCCCGGGCCGATGCTGCCTGCCACCTTCCCGCTGACGCTGACCGATGCTTGGGAGACTCTCTGGACGACCGCGCGCATGGGGAACAGTCTAACTGCGCCGGCGGCGGGATGAAAGGTATACTGGCAGTGGCGCGGTGAAGGCGCGCCCCCGCTCCGGAAAGGTCAGGGCGGCGGCGATGAAGAAAGAGGCTCCATGACGCTACGACGACAGGCGGCATCTTGAACGGCGCGCTCCGGCGGGGCAGCCTCTATTTGATGCTGGCGGCGCTGCTGACCGGAGCCCTGTGGCGCGGCGGCTACTTCCCGACGCCCACGGCGGCATTCGGGTTCCCCGGGTCACTGCTCACCCCCCGCTGGTCGCTGACGGCGCTCCTCTTGCTGGCAGGCGCCTGGGAGCTGGCGGCCCTGGCGGCGGAGCGGCGGGCTGCCTTCCTGCGCTCGCCGCTTCTCTGGCTGTTCACCGCCTTCACCGTCTCTGCCGGCCTGACTTACTTCTGGAGCAGGTTCCCCGCAGTGACGGTGAGGGACTTCCTGCTCTTGCTGGCGCTTTGGTCGGCGTTCGTGGTGGCGCGCGGCCAGGGGCTCCGCTTCCCGGGTGAATCTTCCCGGACCATCTCCTGGTGGCTCGTGTACACGGCCGCCTTCGTCTGCGCCTGGGGCATCGCCACCTACGTGCTCAGGATGTCGCCCTATGCCAACGAGGTGGACGGCATCTTCCGCGCCGGGGGCACCCTGGAGTATTCCAACGCCCTCGGCTGCTTCGCTCTCATGGCCATGCCGTTCGCCGCGGCCCTGATGCGCGGCGCCGAGAAGGGCGACCTGCCGCTGCTGGGCGCCGCCCTCACCCTGCAGGCGGGAGCTGTGATGTTGAGCCTGTCGCGCCTGGCGCTCATGTTGCTGGCGCTCATGTCCATCTACCTCCTGGTGGAGAGCCGCGGCGGCATGAGGTTCGTGCTGACACTGAGCTCGCTCTGTTTCGGCCTGGGTCTTGCCGCTGTTTCCATGCTGGCGGCGGAGGCCGGCCTCGGAGGGAAGGGGTTGCTCCTCCCGGCGGCGCTGGCCGCCCTGGGCTACTTCGCCCAGG
>QZKG01000033.1 GCA_003599855.1 Gaiellales bacterium
GCCGCCAGCCTGGGCCTGAGCCGCGGAGAGTTCTCCCAGATGCGCCAGGCCTACGACTACAGCCTCCCGGCCGGGGAGTATTTCGAGCGTTGCCGTCTGAAGACCTCGGGCCTGTTCACCGCCGCCTGCCGTCTGGGGGCCATCCTTTCGGGGGCAGGCGAAACCGCTGTGGCGGCGGTGGGGGAGTACGGCGACTGCCTGGGGCTGGCGTTTCAGATAGCAGATGATATCCTTGATTACTCAGGCGACTCCAGCCGGTCCGGCAAGCTGACCGGCACGGACTTGAGGGACGGCACCGTCACCCTGCCGTTGATCATCGCCATGGAGCGCGACCCTTCCCTGGCAAAGCTCCTGGAGGAAAGCGAGGTGACCGGGGAGCTGGTGGAGGAAGTCCGCGAGCGCGTAACCGCCACCGGCGCCCTTGAAGAGTCGTCCCTGACGGCGTACGGTTACGTGGAGCGGGCCCGGTCCGCGCTCAGGGCGGCGGACGAGATCGACACGGAGCCGCTGAAGCTGATCGCGGCGGCAGCGGTCGATCGCAAGGCCTGACCTTACAGCTATGGGAGGATCGCGATGATCAAAGTCATTGTTGTCGGCGCCCTGGGGAGGATGGGGCGGACCACCTGCGAAGCCGTGATGGACGCGGACGGGCTGGAGTTGGCCGCGGCCGTGGACATAGCCTACGCCAACGGCGACGCCGCCGCCACGGATAACCTGGCCGCCACCCCCCGCTTCGCGAGCCTGAAGGAATGCCTTGGCAGCGGCGAATTCGACGTGGCCGTGGATTTCACCGTCCCGGACCAGGTGCTCGACAACGTGAAGGCCTGCCTGGGCAAGGGCGTCCGCTGCGTGGTGGGCACGACCGGGCTTGACGGCGCTCGCCTGCAGGAGATCGAGGCGGCGGCCAGGGAGAGCGGCGTCGGCTGCCTGGTGGCCCCCAACTTCGCCATCGGCGCGGTGCTGTTGATGGAGCTGGCCAAGATCGCCGCCCGCTACCTGCCCCATTGCGAGATCATCGAGCTGCACCACGACGGCAAGCTGGACGCCCCCTCGGGCACGGCGCTCAGGACCGCAGACCTGATCGCCGCCGACCGCAGGGAAGCGCCGCCCGTTCCGGGTCCGGAGGGCAACTCCGCCCGCGGCGTCATCTACCAGGGCATCCCCATCCACAGCGTCCGGCTGCCCGGCATGGTGGCGCACCAGGAAGTGGTGTTCGGCGGCCAGGGGCAGACGCTCTCCATCCGGCACGACTCGATCTCGCGCGATTCCTTCATGCCCGGCGTGGTGCTGGCAGTCCGGCGCGTCATGGATATCGACGGCCTCGTTGTCGGGCTGGAGAAGATAATGTAAATCTGGGATAATCTAATGCCGGCCTGTTCAGGAGGGCCGCAGGGGTATAAGCTTTGTGAGGACATGGAACATTCTCTGGGAGACATAATCACCGCCATGGTAACCGCCCTGAACGGCGACGGCAGCGTCAACTATGATGCCACCGCCGAACTGGCCGCGCACCTGGTGGACAACGGTTCGGACGGGCTCGTGGTGAGCGGCACCACGGGCGAGTCGCCGACGCTGACCGATGACGAGAAGGTCGAGCTCTTCCGCGTCGTGAAGGAAGCGGTGGGCGGGCGCGCCACGGTCATCGCCGGCACCGGCTCCAACGACACCGCCCACAGCGTCGAGCTGACCAGGCGGGCCGACGCCGCCGGCGTCGACGGTATCCTGGCGGTCACCCCTTATTACAACAAACCCCCGGTGGCCGGTCTCATCAGGCATTTCGGCGCCATCGCCGCCGCCACCGACAAGCCGGTGATCCTTTACAACATACCGGGACGCTGCGCCCTCAACATCGAGCCGGAGACGCTGGCTGAGCTTTACCGGATAGACAACATCGTGGCGGTCAAGCAGGCCAACATGGACCTGGAGCAGTCCCGACGCCTGGTGGAGCTCTGCGACATGGGCCTCTACGCCGGCAACGACGACATGGTCTACCCGCTGCTGGAGTACGGCGGGCTGGGCGGCATCTGCGTGGCCTCGCATCTGGCCGGGCCGCAGATGAAGGAGATGGTGCGGCTCTATCGCGCCGGCAACGCGGACGAGGCGCGCGCCATCGATGAATCCCTGAAGCCGCTCTACGAGGCGATATTCATCAACACCAACCCCATCCCCATCAAGGCGGCCATGAACATGCTCGGCCACAACGTGGGCGGACTGCGCCTGCCTCTGGTCGAAGCTTCCGAAGAGGAGCAGGCTGAGCTCAGGCGCGTGATGGAGGAGATGGGGCTCTTGCAGCGCACGGCCTGATCGGGCCCGGGGGCGGCGCCCCTGGCATGCGCTTTATCCGTGGGGCCTGAAGCGGCAGGATTTGACCCCTTCCCAGCGAAGAATCCCTTTAGAGAGAGTATTGAGACTGAAGGCGGCTGTTCGCGGGGTTTTGCCAGCGAGGTAAAGCTCTGATCAGTCGTGTTCCATGATTGAAAGAGGCAGATGAAGAAACCAGCGATGAGAATAATACCCCTCGGGGGCCTGGGCGAGATCGGCAAGAACATGATGGTCCTCGAGTACGGCGGCCGGCTGCTGGTGATAGACGCCGGGCTGATGTTCCCCCGGGACGAGCTATTGGGCATCGACCTGATCATCCCCGACTTCACCTACCTGCGGGAACGCGCCGACCAGCTGGAGGCGGTGCTGCTCACCCACGGCCATGAGGACCACGTGGGGGCCCTGCCGTTCCTGCTCAGGGAGATCAACGTACCGGTCTACGGCACGCGGCTGACCCTGGGGCTGGTGCGCAACAAGCTGGAGGAGCACGGGCTGGCGGCTGACTCGGAGCTCATCGAGGTCGAGGCGGGCAAGCCGCGCCAGATCGGCCCCTTCTTTTGCGATTTCATCCCGGTGGCCCACAGCATCCCCGACGGCATCGCCGTGGCGGTCAAGACTCCCGCGGGCACCGTGGTCCATTCCGGCGACTTCAAGCTCGACCCGAACCCCATCGACCGCCGCCGCACCGACCTGAGCAAGTTTGGTGAACTGGGTGGTGAAGGCGTGTTGCTCCTCCTCTCCGACAGCACCAACGCCGAGACCCAGGGCGTCACCGGCCCGGAGAAGTCGGTGGGCAAGACCCTCAATGACATCTTCAGCCAGGCTCCGGGGCGGATCATCGCCGCGTCGTTCGCCTCCCACATCCATCGCATCCAGCAGATAGTCGATACCGCCCGCCGTCACCGGCGCAAGATCGCCATCGTGGGGCGGTCCATGGTGAAGAACATCCAGATCGCCCGGGAGCTGGGCTACCTCAAGATCCCCGACGAGATGATCATCACCCTGGGCGAGGTCAATGACTACCGCCCCACCAAGGTCGTCATTATCTGCACCGGCAGCCAGGGCGAGCCGCTCTCGGCGCTTTCGCGGATGGCCGCCGGCGACCACAAGAAGGTCGACCTCGCCGAGGGCGACACCGTCATCCTCTCGGCCAAGCCGGTGCCGGGCAACGAGGTGAGCGTGCACCACGTCATCAACCGCCTGTTCAAGCGGGGCGTGAACGTGGTCTACGAGTCGGTGGCGCCGGTGCATGTTTCCGGCCACGCCGCCCGCGAGGAGCTCAAGACGCTCATCAACATGACCCAGCCCAAGTACCTGATGCCCATCCACGGCGAATACCGCCACATCCATTTCCACGCGCTGCTGGCGGAGGAGATGGGGATGGACCGGCGGCGCATCATCAAGGCATCGAACGGCGACGTCGTGCGGCTGGCGGGCGGCAAGGTGGAGATCGTCGACAGCATCGAGGCCGGCATGACCTTCGTCGACGGCCTCGATGTGGGCGACATCCAGGACGTCGCCCTGCGCGACCGCAAGAGGATCTCCCGCGACGGCACCCTGATTGTGGTGGCGCCGGTGCGCGAGCAGGACGGCTCCATCGTCGCCCGGCCGGAGATCACCACCAAGGGCTTCGTCTACATGGGCAACAAGCGCGAGTTGATGAAAGAGGTCTCCGCCCTGGTGGAGGAGATACTGAGCGAGGGATCACGCAAGGGGGACAGCGACCCGGTGCTGATGCAGGAACACATCCACCGGCGGCTGGCCAAGTTCATCTACAAGAAGACCCGCAAGCGCCCGCTGATCATCGCGCTGGTGGTGGAGGTCTAGGGAAGGGGACAGATGGCTGCCAGGACAAGGAAGCAAGCGGCTGCCAGAGGCGGCCGCGCCGGCAAGCGCCAGCGGCGTTCGGCGCGCAAGCGCGGCAACGACCTCAGGCACCTGCGCGAGCTGGGCGGGCTGGCCCTCATCGCCCTGGGAGTCTTCCTGGCCTTCGTCGTCTACCTCGGCTGGTCGGGCGGCCTGGTGGGCTCAGCGCTCGAGACGGGTCTGCGCTTCATGTTCGGCATCCTGTCGTTCCTGGCGCCGCCGGCTTTCGTCGCGCTGGGGGCCTGGCTGATCTTCCCGGAGATGCCCCGGGGGCCCGTGGGGCTGCAGGTGGGCGTGGGGCTCCTGGCGGCGGCCCTGTTCCTCATCGCCGGCGCCAACACCTTCTCCATCCTCGGCAGCGGCGCCGGCCACGGCGGGTTCTTCTCCATCGACAATTTTCCCGGGCGCGGCGGCCTCGTGGGTGAGACGCTCTACTGGCTCACCGCATCCCTGGTGGGCGACATCGGCAGCACCGTGGCCGCGGTGTTTTTGCTACTGGCGGCGGCGTTCCTCATCACCGGGGCGTCGGTCAGGACGGTGCTCCTGCATTCCGGTCTCGGAGCCCGGCGCGCGGCGGCGCGGGCGCGCCGGACCACCAGGCAGCTGGGCGAGTCCCTCGCCGAGAAAAGGTCGAGGGCGCGGGGGGAAGCCGGCAGCGCGGCAGCGCCTTTCGGCGCCGGCCCGGAAGGTGCCGGTGAAACCCCCGGGCAGGCCCTGAACGCCCCGCTGGAGGCGCCCTTCAACGGCGCCAGCGATTTTCCTGACATCTACGGCGGCCGGGAACCGGCGCTCAGCCTGGTGGTGGACGAAGTTGATGATGAAGCTCAGGATCAGGCGCCCACGGAAGTGATCGTCGCTGGCGGGCAGGTGGAGCCGGTCCAGGAAGAGCTCTTCCCCCGGGACGACGAGGGCGAGGCGACGGAATACGTCTTGCCCAGCCCCGACCTCCTCTACCGCAGCGCCGAGGCGGCTGCCGATGACGGCAGCGTCAACGAGCGCGTCGGCCGGGTGCTGGAGGAGACACTGGCCAGCTTCGGTATCGAGGCGCGCGTGACCGGCGCCGTCACCGGGCCGCGGGTCACCCGCTACGAGATCGAGCTGGCGCCGGGCATCAAGGTCTCCCGGGTCACCAGCCTCAAGAACGACCTGGCCATGGCCCTGGCGGCCACCGACATCAGGATCCTCGCGCCGATCCCGGGAAAGCGGGCCGTGGGCGTCGAGGTGCCTAACCCGCGCTCGAACCTGGTGACCCTGGGCGACATCTACCGCAAGGCGCCCGGCGGCCTCGAGCCGCTCACCGCCTGGGTGGGCAAGGACATCTCCGGCAACCCCGTCTTCGCCAACCTTGCCAAGATGCCGCACCTGCTGGTGGCCGGCACCACCGGCTCCGGCAAGAGCAGCTGCATCAACTGCATGGTCTCCTCGATCCTCCTGAGCAGCACCCCGGACGAGGTGAAGATGATCCTCATCGACCCCAAGACGGTGGAGCTCAACCACTTCGAGGGCATCCCGCACCTGCTGACGCCGGTGGTCACCAACATGAAGAACGCAGCCAACGTGCTGGCGAACCTGGTGGAGGAGATGGAGTCGCGCTACAGCAGGATGCAGCTGGTGAAGGCCAAGCACATCGACGACCTCAACCACGTGCGCAAGATGCGCGGCGAGAAGCCGCTGCCCTATATCCTCCTCATCGTGGAGGAGTTCGCCGACCTGATGATGGTCTCGCCCACGGACGTGGAGGACGCCATCATCCGCCTGGCGCAGAAGTCCCGGGCGGTGGGCATCCACTTGGTGCTGGCTGTGCAGCGGCCCTCGGTGGACGTGGTCACCGGCCGCATCAAGGCCAACGTGCCCTCCAGGATCGCCTTCCGGGTCTCGTCCCAGGTCGACTCGCGGGTCATCATCGACGCCGCCGGCGCCGAGAGCCTGCTGGGTTCGGGCGACATGCTCTTCCGCCCGGTGGGCTCCAACCACATCCAGCGCGTCCAGGGCGCCTACGTCTCGCCCGAGGAGATCAAGCTGCTCACGGACCACGCCCGGAGCATGAAGACCCCGGATTTCCGCTACGAGCTGCTGGAGGGCAGGGAGATCGACGAGGACGAGAAGCTGTCCTCCAACGATGACGAGCTGCTGCCGGAGGCGATGCAGCTGGTCATCACCCATGGAACCGCGTCGGTGTCATTCCTGCAGCGGCGGCTCAGGGTCGGCTACTCCCGCGCCGGCCGCCTGATAGACATGCTGGAGCAGAAGGGCGTCATCAGCGGCTACGAGGGCAGCAAGCCCCGCCGGGTGCTGGCCGGCGAGGAGGACCTGGAACGGCTGCTGGATGATTTCCGCGGCGACGACGAGGGAGAGCCAGAGCCGGAGCCGGAGCCCGAGGAGGTCGCCGCCTTCACCGAGGGCGACTGACCCGGCGGCGATCGCCTTACCTGCCTACTCACCCTACTCCGTCAGCCGCATGGGCACGCTGGTGGAGACGACATCCTTCCTGAAGAGCAGCATCCCCTTGATGATGAGCGCTGTCTGGTTGTGCAGCAGGTGGTGCCACCATTTCGTCGGCACGAACTCCGGCAGCACCACGGTGACCACCCCGTCCTTGTTCTTGCCTCGCACGTAGTCGATGTAGCGCATCAGGGGGCTGATGACAGAGCGGTAGGGCGACGCCAGCACCACCAGCGGCACCTCCATGCCGTAATCCTCCCACTTGGCTTCGATCTTCTCCGTTTCCGCCGGGTCGAAGCAGACGTAGACAGCGGTGACGTCGTCGGAGATGGCCTTGGCGTACTTCACCGCTGCCAGCACCGCCCGGTGCACGCCCGATACCGGGATGATGACGGCGTGGTGGCTGAACTCGCCTGGCGCCGCCACCCCTTCGAGGGAAAGCTGCTCGGCGATGGAGCGGTAGTGGCTGTTGACGCGGCGGGTCAGATAGACGAGGACCGGGATGGTGATGACCACCAGCCAGGCGCCGTGGGTGAACTTGACCGCGGCGATGACGGAGAGCACCAGGAGCGTGGTGGCTGCGCCGAAACCGTTGATGGCAGCGCCGCGGCGCCAGCCCCGGCCCCGCTCCCGGAACCAGTGGCGCACCATGCCGGCCTGGGCCAGCGTGAAGGAGAGGAAGACGCCCACGGCATAGAGCGGGATGAGAGCGTGGGTGGCGCCGCCGAAGATGACGATGAGCAGCGCAGCGAAGAAGCCCAGGATGATGATGCCGTTGGAAAAGACGAGCTTGTCGCCGCGGCTGGCCAGCTGCCGGGGCAGGAAGCGGTCGGCAGCCATCACCGAGGCCAGCCGGGGGAAGCCGGCGAAGGAGGTGTTGGCTGCCAGGAAGAGGATGAGCGTGGTGGCGAACTGCACCAGGTAATAGAACGGCCCCGTGGAGAAGACTGCACGCGCCAGCTGCGAGAGGACGGTCTCGCTCTCGCTGGGGATGATGCCGTAGTGGTCCGCCAGGAAGGTGATGCCGATGAAGAGCGAGCCAAGCAGCACCGCCAGCCACACCAGGGTCACGGAAGCGTTGCGCGCCTCGGGCTTCCTGAATGCCTGGACGCCGTTGGACATGGCCTCGATGCCGGTCAGCGCCGCGCAGCCGGAGGCGAAGGCCCTGAGGATGATGAAGAGCGGCAGGTAGTCGCTGGGCGGCTGGACGTATTCTGGCATGGGCGGGTGGTCCTGGAAGAAATAGCGGTAGATGCCGTAGCCGATCAGCATGAACAGGCTGGCCAGAAAGACATAGGTGGGCACCGAGAAGATATAACCCGCCTCGCGCACGCCCCGCAGGTTGATGAACATCAGGATGACGATGCCGGCGATGCCGATGAGCACACGGTGCTCGTGGATGGCAGGGAAGGCTGATGTCAGCGCCGCGACGCCGGCGGTGATGCTCACGGCCACGGTCAGCACGTAATCGATCATCAGCGAGGCGCCCGCCACCAGCCCGGCATTGACGCCGAGGTTCTCCCTGGTGACGACGTAGGCGCCGCCGCCGGACGGGTAGGCGTGGATGATCTGGTAATACGAGGTCGCCACGATGGCGATGAGGGCGGCGATGCTGATGGAGATCGGCATCGAGTAGCCCAGCATCACGGTGCCTGCCAGCACCAGCGCCAGCAGGATCTCCTCCGTCGCGTAGGCGACCGATGAGAGCGCGTCGGACGAGAAGATGGCCAGGCCCATGGCCTTGGGCATCCGTTCGTGCTGCTCGCGGACGCTCTCGATGGGCTGCCCCAGCAGCATCCTTTTCAGGGTCATCCCGCCTCCTGTTACTTTTCTGAATCCAGGCACAAAAAAACCGCCGCAACACAGCGGTCGGTAGCTGGCCGTTGTTGGTTGCCCTTCCATTCTGCCTGCGAGGTTAGCTGACGGATTGGGCCCTGGAAGTGGCCCTTCCCTGCTCCAGGGAATTAGCCCCGATTGATTGGGTCCCCCGCACCCGCGACCAGCGCGGGTCTAGGCGGCATGTGTTATTTCCAAAACGGGATATTACTCCTGTTTCACGCCCGGCGCAAGAATGTCTTTTGACCATTAACCGCCGGGAAAATGAAGAATTTGAATCAGGTGAGGGGGCGGTGGGCCGCTCAGCAGATGCGTGGCAGCTGCTCGCCGGTGGGCATGGAGATGACGCGGCGGCTGCCGATGAGCGTGCGGGCGTGGACGCGGGGCGCCGCCGCAGCCTCCACCCGCCCGATCAGGGCGGCATCCCGGCCATGGGGGTTGGAGCGCATGGCAGCCAGAACGGCCTCGGTGTCTTCCTGGGCCATCACCGCCACGAGCTTGCCCTCGTTGGCCAGTATCAGCGGATCGAGCCCCAGCAGCTCGCAGGCGGAGCGCACTTCGGTGCGGTAGGGGATCGCCGCTTCATCGATCTCGATGGCGACGCCGGATGCCTGGGCGATCTCATTGAGCGTGGCGGCCAGGCCCCCGCGGGTGGGGTCGCGCATGACCCTTATCCCCGGCGCGGCCGCGAGCATGTCACGCACCAGCGGCCACAGGGGCGCGCAGTCGCTGACCAGGCCGGTGGCGACCCCGATGCCCTCGCGCTGGCTCAGCACGGTGATGCCGTGGTCGCCGATGGTACCGCTGACGATGACGGCGTCGCCGGGCCTGGCGCCGGCGGCCGAGATGTCCACGCCGTCCGGCACCCGGCCGATGCCGCAGGTGGTGACGAACACGCCGTCAGCAGCGCCCTTCTCCACCACCTTGGTATCGCCGGCGATGATGTCGGTCCCCGCTTCGGCCCCGGCCTCGCTCATCGATTCCACTATGCGTTCGAGGTCGTGAAAGGCAAAACCCTCTTCGATGATGAAGCCCGCGGTCAGGTGCATGGGCTCGGCCCCGGCCACTGCCAGGTCGTTGACTGTGCCCGTGACCGCCAGGCGGCCGATATCGCCCCCGGGGAAGAAGAGTGGGGAGACCACGTGGCTGTCGATGGTGCAGGCCAGGCGCCCCTGGAAATCGAGGGTCGCTGCGTCCTCCATGCGCACGAGGATGGGGTTGGACAGGCCGCGGGCGAACACAGAATCCACCAGCTGCTGCGTCAGGCGGCCGCCGCTGCCGTGGGCCAGCAGTATCTGTCCCGACCTGTCAGCTCTCATACTGGTAATAAGCGGCGCAGGTGCCCTCGGAAGATACCATGCAGGGGCCCACGGGGTGTTCCGGCACGCAGGCGCCGCCGAAGAGCCCACAGTCGCGGGGCGTCTTCTGTCCCGTGAGGATGGCGCCGCAGATGCAGCCACGCGGCTCCCGGGAGTAGCTCACGTCCACGGGGAAGCGGCGGAGAGCGTCATGGGCGGCGAACTCCTCGCTGATGGCAAGGCCGCTGCCAGGGATCGTTCCCAGCCCGCGCCAGGCTGCGTCGCAGGGCTCGAAGACGTGCTCCATCAGCGCCAGGGCCGCCGGGTTGCCGCCGGCGCGGACGCCGCGCGTGTACTGTACCTCCACCTGGGAGCGGCCCTCGGCCTTCTGGCGGGAGAGCATGATGAGCCCCTGGAGGATGTCAGCCGGTTCGAACCCGGTGACGACACAGGGTATGCCGTAGCGTGAGGCTACCGGGGCGTAGGCTTCCGGCCCGATGATGGCGGTGACGTGGCCGGGGCAGAGGTAGGCATCCACCGCCAGCTCCGGCGCCGACGACAGCGCCTCCAGGGCCGGCGGCACCACCTTGTGCACCGACTGGACGAAAAAGTTGTCGACCCCGGTCTGGCGCGCCTCCAGGAGCGCGGCCGCCACCGTCGGCGCGGTGGTCTCGAAGCCGACGCCGAAGAAAACGACGCTCCTGTCAGGGTTCTCGCGGGCGATCTTCAGCGCGTCCAGCGTGGAGTAGACCACCTGCACCCGGGCTCCCTGCCCGCGGGCTTCGGCCAGGCCCATCCTCGTGCCGGGGACGCGCAGCATGTCGCCGAAGGTGGTGGCGATGACGTCTGGCAGAAGAGCCAGCTCGATGAAAGCGTCGATGTCGGCGTTGGCTGTGACGCAGACGGGGCAACCGGGCCCGGAGATCAGCGTCAGCTCCTCGGGCACGGCCTGGCGGATGCCATGGCGCGATATCGCCATCGTATGGGTGCCGCAGACCTCCATGACCTTGAGCGGCACGCTGTTGCCAGCCACCAGCTCCTCCAGCAGGCCGCGTGTCTGGGGACCGCTGCGGAACTCATCGAGGAAGGCCAGGCGGCCGGCGTCAGTCATCTTCGGCGACATTCCCTTCGCCCAGCATGGCCCTGAAGAGCCTCAGCGTCTCAAGGGCTTCGGCCTCGTCGATCCTGGATATGGCGAAACCGGCATGCAGTAGCACGTAATCGCCCATGGACGCGTCTGGCAGCAGCACCAGCGAAGCTTCCCGCCGCGACCCGCCGATCTCCACCGTCGCCATCTGCTTATCGATCTCCACTATCCTGGCCGGGACCGCGAGGCACATCGTCAGCGTCCCCCCCGGCGCCGTTCCGTTGCTGTTTCACTGTTCACGACAAGTCTCCTAGTGCCGGTTGTACGCATCCGTCATCATCCCGATCATCAGGTCGCGGGCGCCCGCGCTGGTAATAGGCAGCCAGCGCAGCCTGACCCAGGGAGACGCCGCCGTCGTTGGGCGGCACGGCGCTGTGCGTCAGCACCCTGAGGCCCGCGTGCTCGAGGCCCTGCCTCACCAGCCTCAGCAGCAGCCGGTTCTGGAAGGCCCCGCCACTGAGCGCCGCCGTTCCCAGATCCCGGCGCTCGGCCAGCCTCGCGCCTGTCCGTACTATAGCTTCTGCCAGCCCCAGGTGAAAGAGGGCGGCGATGGATCCCGGGGGCGAGCCCGATTTGATGTCGCCGATGATGCGGGTCAGGGCCCGCTCCGGCGAAAGGGTCCAGGGCGTGGCGCCGGTGTTGAGTGAGAAACGGTACGCCATGTCGTCCAGCTCCAGGGCCGATCCGCTGTCCCGGCCGGCCCGCCCCGACCTGAGCGCCGCGGCTTCGAGCTCCATGGCACCCTGGGCTTCGTAAGATACCTTCAGGCGTCCGAGCGCCAGGGCCGCTACCGCGTCGAACAGGCGGCCGCCGCTGGAAGTCTCAGGGCAGTTGAGGCCGGCTTCCAGTTGCCTGAGCAGCAGGTCCAGCTTCCTGGAGCTCACGCCCAGATGCGCCGCGCAGAAATCCAGCCTCTCGGGTACGAAGCGCCAGACCGCGGCCAGGGCCGCGCGCCACGGCTCACGCACCGCCGCGTCGCCACCCAGGAGCGGGAAGCAGTCCAGATGCGCGGCGCGCTCGAAGCCCGCCTGGAGGCCGCCGGTGAAGAACTCACCGCCCCAGACGTGGCCATCGTCGCCGAAGCCGGTGCCGTCGAAGGCGATGCCCACCGCTTCGCCGGTGAAACCGTTTTCCGCCAGGCACGCGGCGATGTGGGCGTGGTGGTGCTGCACGGCCAGGGGGTAGCGGTCACGCTCGTGGCAGTAGGTGGTGGAGAGGTAACCCGGGTGTCGGTCGCAGACGAAGACGGACGGCCGCACCGAGAAGAGGCTCTCGTAAAGCATCTCCGTGCGCTCGTAGTGCAGCAGCGTCTCCACGTTCTCCAGGTCGCCGATGTGCTGGGAAAGGAAAGCTTCGTCGCCCTTGGTCAGGCAGAAGGTGTTCTTCAGCTCGGCGCCGGTAGCCAGGATCGGGCCGGTGTGCAGAGGCAAACTCACCGGCAGCGGCGCGTAGCCCCGGGCCCGCCTGAGCATCACCGTCCGCCCGTCCTCGACCATCAGTACGCTGTCGTCATAGGTTGAGCGGATCTGCCGGTTGTGCATGAGGAAGAGGTCGGCCACGTCGGCAAGCCTGCTGAGCGCCTCGGTGTTGGTGCGGCAGATAGGCTCCTCGCTCAGGTTGCCGCTGGTCATCACCAGCGGTTCACCCATCTCCGCCATAAGAAGGAAGTGGAGGGGGGTGTAAGGCAGCATCACGCCGAAACGGTCCATGCCCGGCGCCACCGCGGCGGCGACCCCGCTGCCTTCCAGGCCGTCAAGCAAGACGATGGGGCGCTCCACCGACTCCAGCAGGCGGCGTTCAACCTCGCCCGCAGCACAGATAAGGGCAGCGTCATCGCTGGAGGCGGCCATAAGGGCGAAGGGCTTGTGCGGGCGGCGCTTGCGCTCCCTGAGGCGCAGGACGGCCTCCTGGTCGCTGGCGGCGCAGGCAAGCTGGAAGCCCCCCAGGCTCTTGAGGGCTACGATCCGGCCTGAACGCAGAGCGGCGGCGGCAGCCAGGACCGGGTCCTCACGGGAGAGCATGGCGCCGGTGCGGTCAGCCAGCCACAACCCCGGCCCGCAGACCGGGCAGGCGTTGGGTTCCGCGTGAAAGCGGCGGTCAGCCGGGTCGTCGTATTCGGCCCGGCACTCCGGGCACATGACGAAGCGTTTCATGGTGGTGGACCGGCGGTCGTAGGGCAACTCCTCGATGATGGTGAAGCGCGGACCGCAGTTGGTGCAGTTGATGAAGGGGTAGCGGTAGCGGCGGTCATCAGGATCGAACAGCTCCGCCAGGCACTGGTCGCAGGTACAGCTGTCCGGGCTCACCAGCAGGCGCGTGGATTCCCCCGCGAGCGACGAGCCGATCACGAAGCCTTCCTGTCCCAAAGGCTGCGCGGGTTCGACGCTCAAGCTGGTGATGGCCGCCCGCGGCGGGCTTTCCTCACGCAGGGCAATGATGAATGACTCGATCCGGCCGGGCTCGCCCTCGACGTCGACGCGCACTCCCGTGCTGTCATTGATGACTTCGCCGCTCAGCCCGAACCGGCGCGCCAGGCGGTAGATGAACGGCCTGAAGCCGACGCCCTGCACCACGCCGGTGACGGTTATGAGGGATCTGCCTGTCTGGGATGTGCGACTCCCGGTGTCAGCCATGCCTAGCCTGTCGAAGAGGTTGTCCCATATACCCTTGTCCGGAAGCGCCGTCGTGCCGGTTAACCAACGCGGCCGACCGCCGACGCCAGCCACGCGGTCCATGCAGCCAGTCCCCGCTCCTCGGTGCAGGAAACCTCGAACAGGCTGGCGCCTGGATTAAGGCCCAGAACCAGCTCCCGGAACCGGGCCATGTCGAAATCGCAGTAGGGGAGGAGGTCCACCTTGTTGATGAGCACCGCGTCGGCGACCCTGAAAATCTGCGGATACTTATAGGGCTTGTCGTGCCCCTCGGTGACGCTGGTTATCAGGATGCGGCTTTCTTCACCCAGGTCGAACTCGGCGGGGCAGACCAGGTTGCCGACGTTCTCGATGATGATCATGTCCAGCGCCTCCAGGTCGAGGTGCTCCAGCGCCGTGCCGATCATGCCTGCGTTCAGGTGACAGCCGCCGCCGGTGTTGATCTGGATCGCGGGGATGTCCATCGCCTCTATCGCCAGGGAATCCACCTCCGAGGCGATGTCGCCCTCGATGACGGCGATGCCGACCCGGCTGCGCAACTCCTCGATGGTGCCCATGATGACGCTGGTCTTGCCGGCGCCAGGAGCGGCCATCAGGTTGACGAGCGTCACGTCGTGGCTGGCCAGCAGGGCGCGGTTGGCCGCCGCCGCCTCGTCGTTGCGGGCAAGGATGTTCTGCCTGACCTCGATCCTCACGTGATCACCGTTCCTGTCGCAGGTTGTGTGAAGAGTATCTCATCCCACCTCGATGCTGTCGACATAGAGCTCCTGGCCCCGGGAGAGGACCGGCACGGGGCTGTGACACTCGGGGCAGGTCACAAACGCGCTATCGGGGTGGAACTCGATGTCGCACAGGTCGCACCAGGCACTCGCCTCAACGGTGGTGAAGACCAGTTCGGCGCCTTCGGCCAGCGTGCCCCGGGACAGCTCGGTGAAATAGAACTCGATCGAGCGGTCGACGAAGGTCGACAGCTCGCCGATGGTCACATGGACCTCGGAGACCTTCCTGGCGCCGGCCTTCCGCGCCTCTGCCTGGACGATCTCCAGCAATCCCTCGGTGACGGCGAACTCATGCATTTTTCTTTTCGGAAGGGTTGGCCAGCGGGCGGGCCGCTTTCGGCTCCGGCGCCAGGCCCCGGGATTCCAGCAGGTCGATGATGATCTCGATCACCCGGCCCATCTTCCGGGCAACCGGGCGCGACAGGTCCGCCCCGAACTCATCCATCTTCTTGGGCTGCACGCCGATGATCGTCGCGCTCAGCCCCTCGTTCATGAGCGCCGCCGTCCGGATGACCTCGACGATGCCGGTGTCATGCACCGAGAGCCTGGGCGCATCGTCCATCTCCAGCTCCTCGGAGTTGAACATGAAGATGCTGCCCGCCTTCGCTGAGGCGTCCACGGCGTCGACGATGACCACCTCCCCGGCCGCCCGGATGAGCGGCATCAGGGACATTCCGCCCACACCGCCGTCCACGACCTCGACTTCCGCGGGGAACACATAGCCCTCGATCAGCTCCCGCGCGACCCTCACGCCGATTCCCTCGTCTCCCATCATGTCGTTCCCGACCCCGAGCACGAGCACCTGGATGTCATCCCCGCGCTTCTCGCCGTATCCAGGCTCGTGCCCGGGCCGGTCAGTATCGCTTGCGTTCAATAACAGCTCACTTTCCCCGTTTTTTCCTGCCTGACGCTCCCCTGATGGGCGCGTGTTTTCTCGGCACCAGGCGCCAGCCGTTCAGGATGCTGCGGAAGGTGCGATCGCGCTCGCTGAGGGTCCTCAGGAGGGCGAAGTAGACGTGGATCAGGGCCAGGCAGGCGAACACCCAGATCAGGTAGTAATGCCAGGTGCGCACGCCCTGCTGGCCGCCGAACACGTCGTAGACCCAGCTGAACAGGCTGTTGGTGTTGGTCAGCTCCCAGAAGAAGGTGCCCTCGAACAGCGCGAACCCCGTCAGGATGGCGATGGCATAGAACAGCAGCATCAGCGGGAAGACGAAGACCGCCATCACCGGGTTGGCCTTGCGCCAGTACCGGTGGTCCTTCCTCAGGAAGAGGAAGTAGGACAGCGCCTCAGGCAGCGCCTTGAGGCTCTTCCTGCTGGGCCCGATGTCGCGCCAGTCGGCGTCGAAATGGGAGAAGAACGCCATCTCCAGGCGTATCAGCACCGACTCGATGAGGATCGCCGCGCAGATGAAGTGCGTCCAGCGGATCCACGACATCACCATCACGGGGTCAGTTTCCGAGCCCAGGGTGAAGAAGGGCTTGTGGATGTAGAATCCCGTCACGGCCAGCACGATTATCATGCCGCCGATCAGCCAGTGGAGCATGATGTAGACCCAGTGCCTCTGTTTTACCGCTATCCGGTCAGACATATCAGTCACCACCTAGCGGACCTGGAACTTGAGGACTTTATTGGTTTTCGGTTCAATCACGTGAACCGCGCACGCGATTCATGGATCGAAGGTGTGTATCACCCGTAATATCTCCAGCGGCTTCTCCGGGTCGGCTACGGGCGTGCCCACCAGGGCCTCCTCCACCGGCCCGCGCGCCCCCTGTTCGTCCCTGGGGGAGAAGTTCCAGTTGGAGGCCGGCACGGCCTGGTAGCTGGAGATCTTCTTGTCCTCGATGCGGTTCCAGTGGGCCAGGGCGCCGCGGGGGGCGTCCCAGGCGCCCACGCCGGAACCGCTCTTGGGCACCTCGTTCGGGGTGAACCATTCGCCCTTGCCGCTGGCGATGTTCTCCTTGAGCTGGGCCAGGTCCATCTCCATCTTGTCGGCGATCAGCGAGGACTCCAGCGCCTTGGTCGCCAGGCGGCCCAGCGCCGAGACCAGCACCGTGGGGTTGCCGGCCTGGCCGATAGCCGCCAGGGTGCTGTCGACGATGCTCTTGGCGCCCGGGGCGTCCGACAGGTAGGCGATCAGCATCCGCGCCAGGGTGCCGACCTCCATCTGCCTGCCCTTGATGTTGGTGGTCTTGGACCAGGTGTACTTGTCCTCAAGGTCGAGGCTGGTGTACTCCGGCTCGGTTTCAGCATCGGCGCTGCCGGGGTTCTTGCCCTCGCCGGAAGCGGCAGTGTACCAGCTGCTGCCGGTGAACTCCTGCACGTCGGTGTGGGGGTCGACATCCTCCACCGCCAGGTTGCCGTCGAAGATCGCTCCCCGTGGCAGGGCCCGCTGCCTGGGATCGCGGCTGAGGTCCTCCAGCACGCCCCAGGTGAGGAAGTTGCCCACGCCCTGGCCGAAGGTCGCCAGGTCGAGGTAGAAGGGGGCCGCTGCCAGCGTGTCGGGCACGAAGACGTTACGCACGAAGTCGTTGACCTCTTTCATGATGTACTCGTAATTCACCACGTCCTGCAGGGTCGGTACGCAGGTCACGCCTCCCGGCGGCGTCGACATGTGGTAGGGGAACTTGCCGCCGAAGACAGCCAGCGCCTGCGCTGCCTTGGCTTGTATCTCCAGCGCCTGCAGGTAGTGCGCCGACAGCTCCAGGTTCACTTCCGGCGGCAGCTTCATCGCCGGGTGGCCCCAGTAACCGTTCTCCAGGAAGCCCAGCTGGCCGCTGTCGACGAAGGCCTTCAGCCGGTCCTGGACCGCCTGGAGCGCCGGCGTCGTGGCCTTGGCCGAGAGGGCGCTGACCACGTCGACGTAGTCGAAGGCGTTCAGGGTGTAGAACCACAGCACATGGGAATGCAGGAACTGGGCCGCCTCCATGAGGTTGCGCACCAGCACCGCGTTGTCGGGCGGCTCCACGCCGAAGGATTCCTCCAGCCCCATGGTGGCCGCGTGGCCGTGCGAGGTGGGGCAGACGCCGCAGATGCGGTGGGCGATGTGCCAGGCGTCCCGCGGGTCGCGGTCCTTGATGAATATCTCGAAGCCGCGGAAGAGGGTGCAGCTGATCCAGGCGTCCTTGACCACGCCGTTGTCGACCTCGACTTCACACCGTATGTGGCCTTCGAGCCTTGTTACGGGATCGATAACAACCCGGGCCATCAGTCCTCACTCCCTTCTTCCGATTCGGGTTTTCCTTTCATCCTGCCGGAAGCGGCGCTGGCGATGGCGTGGATGCCTACGCCCGCCACAGTGGCCGTCACCAGCGTCGAGCCGATATAGTCGGCCGACGTCTTGACGCCGACGAAGCCGGGGACCGGCACGTCAGGCAGCCGCTCGTAGAAGCCGGCGAACTTGTCCCAGAACTCCGGCTCCATGCAGCCGATGCAGGGATTGCCCGACCCGACGCACCAGTTCTGCTTCGAGTTCCACAGCGTGAGCGGGCAGGGCGAGTGGGTCTCCGGGCCCTTGCAGCCCATCTTGTAGAGGCAGTAGCCCTTGGCCTCTTCCTCGCTGCCGAACTCCTCTACGTACTGGCCGCTGTCGAAGTGGGCCCGTCGCTCGCAGTTGTCGTGCACCTTCTGGCTGAAGGCGAAAGTGGGGCGGCCCTTGCCGTCGAGCTCCGGCAGTTTCCCGAACAGCAGGTAGTGGACGATGGTGGAGACGATCGTGTCCGGGTTGGGCGGGCAGCCGGGGATGTTGACCGTCTCGATGCCCAGCGCGTCGCTGACGCCCTTGGCGCCGGTGGGGTTCGGCTTCATCGCCTGGACGCCGCCATAAGTGGCGCAGGTGCCGATGGCCACCACCGCCGCTGCGTTGCTGGTTGCTTCCCGGGTGTAATCGATGGAAGTCTTGCCGGCGATCATCAGCGCTTCGGGGATGCCCGTCGCCACCGCGCCCTCGGCGATGACTATGTACCCGCCTTCCTCGATGGTAGCCTGGAGGTTGGCCTCGGCGTCCTTGCCTGCCGCGGCCATGATCGTCTCCTGGTAATTGAGGCTGATGATCCCGAGGAGTATCTCGGCGGTAGAGGGGTTGACCGACTTGGCGAAGGATTCGAGGCAGCCGGAGCATGCCATCAGGCTGAGCCATACCACCGGCGGGCGCTTGGCCGCCTGCTCCAGGGCCAGGGCGATCCTGGGCACCCAGGCCTGGGAGAGTCCCAGGTAAGCCGCAGTCCCGCCGCAAAGCTTGAGAAAAGCGCGCCTGCTTATGTGTGGATGCATAACCTACTCCTAGTCTCAGTGGAACTGCTACCGACCTGCGAACGCGACACAACCATAGGCATCCTCCTTGACGGTTACGGCAATTAGACCGGTCTTCTCTTAAAGCAAGCCTGCTCGCCTCCTCATGTGATGCTGTTATCTATAGATTTTGGACAAAGGGACGGCATTTCCTTGAAGACTTATATCCCCTGAAACGCCCGGCGTAACATCGATTCGCCCAAAAATGGAAAAACCGGCGCGTGGGATGCGCCGGCGGGCCGTGTCAGCAGCTTCTCCTGCTCTTGTGTTCTGGACTGCCATCTGACTGATGTAGCTCGGTTCGGACAGTTAACGCTCCAGTTCCGTTTGCGGCAAATATATCATCTGGGCCGGCAAAGTCAACATGGGGCCGGCGCTGTTGAAGAGGCCGGGTCCTGGTGATAGATTTGTCCCTGAGCAATCGCGGCCTCTTTTTTGGTAAACTGTGGATGCTCTCATTTCGAATCATCCGATTCAGTCATCCAGGTCTGAATAGCTTGAAGCTACAGGGGAAACGCATGTTTGAGATTGGCAATACTCTGAGGGAAGCCCGGGTGCGGAGGGACATCTCCCTCCAGCAGGCGGAAGAGGATACCAAGATCCGGGTCAAATACATCCAGGCCATGGAGAACGAGGACTTCGACGTGCTGCCTGCCGGCACCTACGTCAAGGGGTTCATGAGGACCTACGCCGAGTACCTCGGCCTCGACTACCAGACCATGCTCGACGAATACAACGAGCGTTACGGCAGCGGCGAGCACCGGGAGCACATCATCCACCAGCAGCGCTCCTCCAAGACCGTCAAGGCGGATTCGCCGCGCCACCGGAGCCAGGCCAACTACCTGCTGGTGGCCATCATCGCCGTGGTCATCGTGGCTGTGCTGGCGTACCTCGGCTGGGGCAATCCCGACACGGAGGAGCCGGTGGTGGCGACCACCAACGCCAATACCTCAACGGCCAGCACCAGCACGGCGCCGTCGGTACTGACTTCGCCCACGGGGACGAACCAGGCCTCGCAGCGGCCGGAACCGGTGGTCCTGGAATCCCTGGTTATCACGGCCGCCGGGGAACCGGTGGACATCTCCATCAGGCGTGACGAGAAGAAGGGGCCGGAACTGGTGAAGGCTCTGCTGCAGCCGGGCGAGAGCCTCAGCCTCGACCGGGACCAGCTGCAGGAACAGGACAGGGTATGGGTCGACGCCCGCAGCAGTGCTCTCAAGATCACCATCAACGGCAAGCCACAGGCGGTGCCGGAGTTCGACCCGGCCAACGACTACCTGGTGCTCACCCTGACGGGGATAACCACGGAACCGGCTTAGACGGAAAGGGCAGGGGCGAGATGGAGACGCGGCCGGCAGCTTCCACCAGCACCAGCACCGACCATCCGGGCTGGCGCCTACCGGTCACGCTGGCCAACGGCATCACCCTCCTCAGGATCCTGCTGATCCCGGTGTTCATGGTCTTCATGCTGGGCCTGGAGGTCATCCCCTATCGTGACACCATCGCGGTGGTGATCTTCGTGCTGGCGGCCGCTACCGACAAGCTCGACGGTTACCTGGCGCGCTCGCGCAACGCCGTCACGGTGCTGGGGACCTTCCTGGACCCCCTGGCGGACAAGCTGCTCATCTCGGCGGCGTTGCTGTCGCTGGTGGAGCTGGGGCGCATCTCCGCCTGGATCGCCATGGTGATCATCTCCCGCGAGTTCGCCGTCTCCGGGCTGAGGCTGGTGGCGGCGGTGGAGCGGGTGGTCATCCCCGCGAGCGGCTTCGGCAAGTTCAAGACCTTCAGCCAGATCGTGGCAGTGACGGCGCTCATCCTGCCGGGCTTCGGCTTCGTCTACGGCCGTCCCCTGTCCTGGTACCTGATAAACATCGCCGCCCTGATCACCGTCGCTTCGGGCATCGATTATTTCCTCAAGGCCCGCGACAGGCTACGCCTGCCGGGGAGTTGACGGGGCCATGGTCGGGGATGCAGGAGTGACGAGCCGTGGGGAAGCCATGGACCTGGCCGCGGCGGTAGTACGGTCCCTGGCGTCGCGGCGCGAGACCCTGGCGGTGGCGGAATCGTGCACCGGCGGCCTGCTGGCCGGCGCCATCACGGATGTCAGCGGCGCCTCGGAGGTCTTCCGCGGCGGCGTAGTGGCTTATCACAACGACGTCAAGGTTGAGCTGCTGGGGGTGCGCAGGGAGGTGCTCGATGCCGCCGGCGCGGTCTCTGAGCCCGTGGCGCAGTGGATGGCCCGGGGGGTGCGCTCACGCCTGGGGGCGGACTACGGCATCGGCATAACCGGCATCGCCGGACCCAGCGGCGGCTCTCCGGAGAAACCCGTGGGGCTCGTGTATATATGCGTGTCCTCACCCGCCGGGGACTTTGTCAGGGGTTTCAACTTCACCGGTGACCGCGCCGAGGTGCGCCGCGCCGCCGTGGACGCGGGCCTGCTCATGGCGTTTGAAGCCGCCTCCGGCTGAAACTGTACCAGCTTCACTCCTCCCGGCGTGCCGCTTTGACATGATGTCGGTATGCTGGACAAGTGTAACAATCACGCCTTGAGGGTAAGTACAGACTTCAGTGTTTGCCGGCCGGGTATGCACGTGAGCAGAAGGGTCATGAATACCCGGGGCACTGACGGAGAGCTTGCCGGCAGCAAGTCAGCGAGCGATGCCGGCTGTCATGCAAGGGGCTTCCGGCGACCGGGAGCTGAGTCAGATGGTGACTTTAACGGCGCGAAGCGGTTCGATGTTGAACGCCGTCAAGGGGGTCTGCATACCGGGCGTCGCCGTCATGGCGGCGCTGGCGGGCCTGGGCTGGGTCTTCGACCTGCGCGTCCTGGCCGCGTTCCATCATGATTACCTGCCCATGGCCCCCGCGTCGGCCGTGCTCTTCATCGCCATGACAGTGTCGCTCCTGATGCTGGAACTGGCGCGACCGAAGGGGGAATCGACGCGCTACCGGCTGCTGGTGCTACCCTTTGCCTGCGTGATCCTCGCAGTCGCCGTCCTGCGCCTGGCGGGCGTCGGCTGGGCCGGGGAGTTCGCGGCCATCAGCAGGATCCCTGTTTCCTTCCAGGCCGACTGGAACATGACGTACCTGACGGCCGCGATGTTCACCGTCATCGCCGTGGCGCTCTTCCTGCTGGCTGCCGGAGAGGAGTTCGGACGCCGCCGGCTGCTCCAGGCCGGCTCGCTCATGTCGGTGCCCGTCATCGCGGTAGCGCTTTCCGCCCTCACCGGGTACGTCCATGGCGGCACGCTGCTCTACGAGGGGGAGTCCATGCCCCAGGCGCTGACCACTGCCGTCACCTTCCTGCTGGCCGGGGTCGCCATCACCGCGGTCGCCGGGCCGGATGTCTGGCCCGCGAGTGTCATGACAGGGAGTGGGATCAGGGTTCGCCTGACCCAGGTCTTCCTGCCCCTAACGATAGCGATCGTGCTGTTCAGCGACATGCTGGCGGTGGCGACAGTCGACTGGTCCGGCGCCCAGCCCACGATAGCATCATCGGTGGCGATGGCAGCCTTCATCATCATCGTCGTCGCGGTGGTACAGCTTGTTTCCAGGGAGGTCGCGGTCTCGATCCGGCAGCATGAGGCCAGCAAGCAGAAGGCGGAAGCCAAGTACCGCGACCTCTTCGAGGACTCGCTCGATGCTGTTTTCATCATGGATCCTGACTGGCGCCTGGTGGAGCTCAATCGCGCCGGGGTCGACTTCTTCGGTTTCTCATCGAAGGCCGCCCTGGCGAAGGCACAGCCTTCGATACTGGACATCTTCAGCGACGAGAACGCCGCGGGAGTTTTTTGCGGTCAACTCGCGGGCACAGGCCTCATCAGGGATTACGAGGCGAGGATGCGCTGCAGGGACGGCGGTGAGGTGGAAGTAGCCCTTACCGCCGTCGCTGAGAGCGACGGCAACAACGGGGTTGCGTCGTACCGGGGTGTCATACGCGACATCACGGAGAAGCGCCTGCTGGAGCGCCAGCTGGTGCAAGCCCAGAAGATGGAGAGCATCGGCAGGCTGGCGGGCGGCGTCGCCCATGACTTCAACAACCTGCTCACCGCCATCCAGGGGTACACGGAGCTGGCGCTCATGGAGATGCCCCTGGATAGCGGCGTCCGGGCGGACCTGGTCCAGGTCCGCGAATCAGCCGACCGCGCCGCGGCCCTGACCCGGCAGCTGCTGCTCTTCAGCCGCAGGCAGCAGATGGACCTTAAGACGGTCAACCTGAACAGGACGGTGGCCGAGATGGAGCGTATGCTGGCGCGGGTGGTGGGAGAGCAGTATGTGATTTCCACCAGGCTCGACGTGGATCTGTGGTTGGCCGAGGCAGACAGCGTGCTCATGGGCCAGGTGCTCATGAACCTGGTGGTGAACGCCCGCGACGCCATGGCCGGCGGGGGGCGGATCACCATCAGCACCGGCAACGCCATCCCGGGACAGGACGGCGCGCTGGCAGCCCCGCTCGAAGCTCCCGGAGATCATTATGTGCGTCTGTCGGTGGAGGACACCGGCGTCGGCATGGATGAAGAGACTGTCGGGCGCATCTTCGAACCTTTCTTCAGCACCAAGGAGCAGGGCCAGGGCACGGGCCTGGGCTTGAGCGTCGTCTATGGCATCGTCTCCGAGCATGGCGGTTGGGTCGAGGTGGAAAGCGTGCCCGGCCGCGGCACCACCTTCGACATTTACATTCCCGCTTCGCAGGAAAGCCAGGGGGGCGCGCGGGAGGCCACGGCCGGGGATGCCAGTGAATACTTCAGTGGCAATGACGAGCTGGTGCTGCTGGTGGAGGATGAGGAGCGGGTAAGGCGGCTGGCCGCTGAAACGCTTGCCAGGCACGGTTACCGGGTGGTCGACGTGCCCGACGCCGAAGCTGCCCATGACCTGTTCCTGCTGCGAGGGGACGAGATAGACCTGCTGTTCACCGACATCGTCCTCCCCGGCGAGAGCGGCGTCGCCCTGGCGACCAGGCTCGTCGGCCTCAAGCCGGGGCTCAGGGTATTGCTGGCCAGCGGCTACAGCGGCGAGCAGCTCAAGGAAGAGTTCATCAGCAGCCACGATGGAGCTGCCTTCCTCCAGAAGCCATACAGGCTGGGCGCGCTCCTGGAGCAGGTCCGGACGCTGCTGGACCGGGGGCCTGATAATGGCTAAAAGGCGCCACCGCTCCATTTGAGGAATGCTCCCAGGCAGCCGATAGAATAGCCGATGCAAGGCAAGCGGGAGGCGAGATGAGCAAATCACTTCTGGACAGGCTCGTGGAGAGGCCGCACGGGCGAGCTGATACGGTCACCTGGTTCGTACTCTACCTGCTGGTGATCGTCCTCATGGCAAACCTCGGGGCGCTCGTGGACAAGGTCTTCCACCCGGAGATCCCCTACCTGGATGAGGAGCACCTGTTCGTCGGTGCGGCAACTGCCGTCACCACGTCGATCCTGTTCGGGGCAATGATATTCTACAGCGTCAGGCTGAACAAGGAACGCTCCCGCCTCCAGGCGGCGGAGTGCTCCCGGAGCGCCAGCGAGGAGCGCTATCGCAGCCTCTTCCGGGATTCGCATGACCCGGTGTTCATCATGGACAGCGAAGGCGACTTCATTGACATCAACCCCGCCGGCGCCCGCGTTCTCGGCATCAACGCCCCGGAAGGCGTGGTCCGGCTCAATATCGAGCGGGATCTCGACGCCGACCGCGAAAGCCTGAGCGGTTTCTACGCCGAGAGCGAAAAAGCCGGCTTCGTCGAGGATTTCCGACTGCCCCTCAGGAATCAACGTGGTGAGCCGCTGGTCATGTCGGTCACCGCGAGCGTCGTCCGTGACGGGAACGGCGCCGTCGTGGCGTACCGCGGCATCATGCGGGACGTGACCGATAAGGACTACCTGGACAGGCAGGTGATGAACGCACAGCGGATGGAGAGCGTCGGCCAGCTGGCGCGGGGCATCGCCCACCAGTTCAACAACGTCATCACCACTATCCAGGGATATGCGGCGCTGGCGGCGGGAGACGTTCCCGAGGGCGGCAGGGCCGCCGAAGCCCTCGGGCAGATCCAGGTCTCCGCCACGCGCGCTGAACGCCTCACCCGGGAGCTCATGGTGTTCAGCCGCAAGGACCAGGTCAATCCAAGGCCTCTCGGGGTGAACCGCCTGATAGAGTCCTCGCGGGACCTGTTCAGCCATGTCGCCGGTGAGGACATCATCCTGACCACCATCCTCTACGCGGATGCGGCAGTGGCCAGCATCGACGCCGCGAGCATGGAGAACGCGCTGTTCAACCTGGTCCTTTTTTCCCGCGAGCGCATGCGCGGACATGGCGAGATCAAGGTGATAAGCGGCAGGACGGAGATTGGGGGCAGCGACGTCCACGATCATCCCGAGGCTGGGCAGGGGAGTTACGTGACGCTGACCGTGGAGGACAACGGTCCGCTGATAACGCCCGAGGAGTCGAAGCGGATCTTCGAGCCCTTTGCCGGCGCCAGCGGCGGCCAGGAGGCAGGGATGGAGATGTCGGTGGTGCATGGCATCGTCATGAACCATGACGGCTGGGTGGAGATCGACAGCACAGCCGCGCGGACACGCTTCACGATCTACCTGCCGGCTCTTGAGGCAAACGCTGATGCCGGCGAGGAAGAGGCCGCGGAGGTGCAAGACCTGCAGGGCAGGGGCCAGAAGGTGCTGCTGGTTGAGGACGAGGATGCCGTGCGCTCCATGGCCGAGACGACCCTGGCGAACAACGGCTACGTGGTGTTGCCGGCCCGCGACGCCAGCGAGGCGTTCCTCATCTTCGCCCGCGAGAAGGGCGAGATCGACGTCATCTTCTCGGATGTAGTCATGCCGGGGGAGAGCGGGGTCAGCCTGGCGGACCACCTGATCGAGTACAACGCGAGGATGCCCGTCATCCTGACCAGTGGCCTGGAGGCGACGGTGGACGACTGGCGTTCCATCGAGGAGCACGGCTACCGCTTCCTGCCCAAGCCATACCGGCTGGAGGACCTGCTCAGGGAGATGAGAGGCGTCTTCGGCGGTAACTGACGACGTGCCGGCGGCACTCCCGGCAGATTGGCATTAGCGCCGGGTTCTTTCTTTCACCGGGCCAGGTTCCCTTGGTATCCCGGCCTTCCTGTAATAAAGTAACCCCCACGAGTGATGACTACCGGCGATAAAAACAGGAAGCAGGCCCGGCGCCCCCAGGGTTACGAGGAAAACCACTCCTACCGCCTGTTCGTGGCCGTAGACATCCCCCCGGAAGCCGTGGAAGGCCTCGTCTCCTGGCAGCAGGAGCATCTTTCTGCAGAGGCCGCTCTCAGGATGACCCCCGCTGCCCAGCTGCACGTCACCCTGGCCTTCATCGGTCAGGCGGGGGAGAGGGAGAGGGGCCTGGCGGTCGGCCTGATGGAACAGCTTGCACCGCGCCGCTCCTTCGAGGTGACGCTGGCGGCGCTCGTGGGCCTGCCGAAGGGCCGCAGCCCCCGGGTCGTGGCCGCCCGGGTCGACGAGACCTCCGGGGCGCTGGCGTCCCTGCACGACGAAGTCACGTCGGGGCTGGCGGCAAGGGGCATCTACAGGAAGGAAAAACGGCCCTGGTTCCCCCATGTCACCATCGCCCGGGCGCGGGGCCGGGCGGGGCTGGACCTGGCTGCCATCGAGCCGGAGCCGGTCCAATTTACAGCTGTCCGAACGACCTTGTATAATAGCATTCTCAAGGCAGGCGGGGCCCTTCACAAGGCCCTGAAAACGGTCCAACTTACATAACTGGAGGCAGAAGTGGAAAAAGAGAAAGCGTTGGATGTTGCATTGGACCAGATCGAAAGGCAGTTCGGCAAGGGATCGATCATGCGGATGGGCGACGGGACGGCTGTGCAGGTCAGCGCCATCCCCACCGGTTCGCTGGCCCTGGACATCGCCCTGGGCATCGGCGGCGTCCCCCGGGGGCGCATCGTCGAGATCTACGGTCCCGAGGCATCCGGGAAGACGACACTGGTATATCACCTGATAGCGGAAGTTCAGAAGCGGGGCGGGATAGCGGCCTTCATCGACGCCGAGCACGCCATGGATCCGGTCTATGCAAGGAAGATCGGCGTGAACGTGGACGACCTGCTGGTATCACAGCCGGATTACGGCGAGCAGGCGCTGGAGATCGCCGAGATGCTCATCAGGAGCGGCGCCCTGGATATCGTCGCCATCGATTCGGTGGCTGCCCTGACACCTAAGGCTGAGATCGAGGGTGAGATGGGCGACTCTCACGTGGGCCTGCAGGCGCGCCTGATGTCCCAGGCCCTGAGGAAGCTGGCCGGGACACTCAACAAGACCGGCACTGTTGCCGTGTTCACCAACCAGCTCAGGGAGAAGATCGGGGTGATGTTCGGCAACCCCGAGACTACCCCCGGCGGCAAGGCGCTCAAGTTCTACTCGTCGGTGCGGCTGGACCTGCGCCGCATCGAGACGCTCAAGGAGGGAACGAACGCCATCGGCAACCGCGTGCGCGCCAAGGTGGTCAAGAACAAGATGGCCCCGCCGTTCCGGCAGGCGGAGTTCGACGTCATGTACGGCGAGGGGATCTCCCGGGAGGGCAACATCCTCGACATGGGCGTGGCCCACGGCATCATCTCCAAGAGCGGCGCCTACTTCTCTTACGGCGACGAACGGCTGGGGCAGGGCCGCAACAACGCCAAGGACTTCCTCAGGGAGAACAATGACGTGGCGGAGAGCATCCTCAGCGAGGTGCTGCACGCCGCCGGCATCGAGCTGCCGCCGGTGAACGCGGCCGAAGAGGCGGCCGTCAGCGAGGAGGCGGCGGCAAACCTCTAGAGGGCGGGTGTTTCAGCGGGATCCAGGGGCGCGGCTTCGTATGGCCGCGCCCTGCATATACGCGCTGCTTATGGGTAACTGAGACGGCGATGGCCGAAACTTATGGCAGCCGCCGTGGCCAGAAGCCATGCGGTAAGCCCTAATAAGGCTGATAGCAGTGTTTTTATTGACATAACTGCATCCGCGGGTCTAGAATGGTCATCGTTAGTTAACTATCTGCTCAAACACACGAAACAGGTTTCGTTTTTCCTTTGTATAAAGGCATAGATGCTAACAGAACAGCAGCCACCGGTATCAGTGAAGAAGGGCAAGCAGGTCATTCACTAGATAATTGAGACCCGGCATCGGGAAGATGGCCTGTGGGCCGCCGATGGGAAAATACAAGGAATGCCAGTGTGTCAGCCGAGCAGATGCTCGGCTTTTTTCTTGGCTGGAATCAGCCGTTCGAGCCGGGACGGGGTGACCAGGCACGCGCCGCGCCCCTTTATTTTAGAGATTGGAGTGGCATGGAAATCGTATTGATAGCGGTCGCTGTCGCGGCCCTCTCCCTGCCCGCCGGATACTTCATCGGCAAGGCGCTCTTCAGGGCCAAGGCCGAGTCGATCCAGCATGACGCCGAGAGGGCAAGGGTCGAGGCGGACAAGGAGATAGAGACGGCCCGGCGCGCGGCCCAGGTGGAAGCGCGCGAGGAGCTTCAGAAGCTCAAGGACGAGGCGGACAAGGAGCTAAAGCAGAGAAGGTCCGAAGTGCAGAAGCTCGAGGACCGGCTTGAGGAGAAGGAAGTGGACCTGCGTGACCGGGAAAAGGAGATCAGGCGCCGGGAGCAGTCCCTTTCGGACAAGGAAGCCCACAACAGGAAGATGGGCGATGACCTGGCGCAGGCGCTCGATGAGCAGAAGCGCCAGCTCGAACAGGTGTCCGGCTTATCGAGCAGCCAGGCCAAGGAGCTGCTGCTCAAGCAGATAGAGGAAGAGGCCAGGCACGACATGGCCAAGATAGTCCGCAGCGTCGAGGAGGAGGCGAAGCGCGAGTCCGACCGCAGGGCGCGCAACATCCTGTCGCTGAGCATCCAGCGTACCGCCGCCAACCACGCCGCCGAGACGACCGTCTCGGTGGTGCCGCTGCCCTCGGATGAGATGAAGGGGCGGATCATCGGCCGCGAGGGGCGCAACATCCGGGCCCTGGAGAACATCAGCGGCATCGACGTCATCATCGATGACACGCCGGAGGCGGTGGTGCTCAGTGGTTTCGACGGCGTCAAGCGGGAGATAGCCAGGCTGACCCTGACCAAGCTCCTCTCCGACGGGCGCATCCATCCCGCGCGCATCGAGGATACCTACAAGCAGGCCAAGGCCGAGGTGGAGAAGGCCATCGTCGAAGCCGGCGAGCAGGCCACCATCGAGGCGAACATCCACGGCCTGCCCGACAACCTCGTCAAACTGCTGGGACGGCTCAAGTACCGCACCAGCTACGGGCAGAACGTGCTGGCGCACTCCCTGGAGGTCAGCCATGTGGCCGGCATCATGGCTGCCGAGCTCGGGGCCAACACGAAGATCGTGCGCCGCGCCGGCCTGCTGCACGACATCGGCAAGGCGGTGGACCACCAGATCGAGGGGACCCACGCCGAGATAGGCTCCAACCTGGCCAAGAAGAACCGCGAGAGCCAGGCGATACTGCACGCCATCGAGGCGCATCACGGCGACGTCGAACCCCAGACCGTGGAAGCCGTCCTGGTGCAGGCAGCGGACGCGGTGAGCGCCGCCCGCCCAGGGGCGCGGCGGGACAGCCTCGAAAGTTATATCAAGCGGCTGGAATCGCTGGAGAACATCGCCATGGGCAAGAAGGGCGTGGAGAAATGCTACGTCATGCAGGCCGGGCGCGAGATCCGCGTCATGGTCAAGCCCAACGAGATCGATGACGACGCAGCGGCGCTCCTGTCACGGGAGATCGCCAAGGAGATCGAGAAGCAGCTCGATTACCCCGGGCAGATCAAGATAACCGTCATCCGCGAGAGCAGGGCTACCGAGTACGCCAAGTAGGCGGGCGGTAACTCTTGATTCCATGCACGGCGGCGTCGTGCATGCCAGAAGCGCCACCCTGTCATCCTGGGCAGACCTCTGTCATCCCGAGGAGCGAAGCGACGAAGGATCCTGGTTTTCGCCTTGCATGGCCGCGCCCGGGGGCATCCCGCCCGCGCTTAACCTCCCTGGAGGCTATAATTGAAACTGATGCAACTCGGCGAATGATAAACCCATGGACAATCGCACATATCACCTGACCACTTTCGGCTGCCAGATGAACGAGCACGACTCCGAGCGCATCCGCGGCGTACTGGAGGCCGGCGGCTGGCTGGAGGCTCCCGACGAGGAAAGCGCCCGCCTGCTGGTGTTCAACACCTGCTCCGTGCGGGAGAGCGCCGAGAGCCGCCTGATCGGACGGCTGGGAGAGGCCAGGCGGCTCAAGGGTGAGGACCCTGGCCGAATCGTCGCCCTGGGCGGCTGTTTCGCCCAGAGCCGCCAGGAGGCGATACTGGACGAACTAAGGTTTCTTGACGTCGCCTTCGGGCCCCGCAACATCGGTGAGCTGCCGGAACTGGTGGAGGCCGCCGCAAAGAGCGGCCGCCAGGCTTCATCTTTTGTCGACGAGCCCGGCTCCGTCGCATCGCTCCCCTCAGCCAGGCGCGGGTCCCATCACGCCTGGGTCCAGGTGATGACCGGCTGCACGAATTACTGCAGTTACTGCATCGTACCCTATGTGCGGGGCGAGGAACGCAGCCGCGAAGCACAGGAGATCCTTGCGGAGGTGGAGCGGCTGGTAGACGAAGGCGTCGTCGAAGTCACCCTGCTCGGCCAGAACGTGAACGCCTACGGCCTCGACCGTTCCGGCCCGGGCAGCGCGGACTTCGCCGGACTCCTGGAGATGCTCGACGCCGTCAAGGGCCTCAGGCGCATCCGCTTCACCACTTCGCACCCCAGGGACCTGGGCCAGGACCTGGTGGAGGCCATGCGCGACCTGGAAAGCGTCTGCGAGCACCTGCACCTGCCGGCACAGTCCGGCTCGACGCGCATCCTCGAAAGGATGAACCGCGGCTACACGGCGGCGCATTACCTCGGCCTGGTGAGCCGCTTCTACGACAAGGTGCCGGGCGCTTCACTCACAACAGACCTCATCGTCGGATTCCCCGCCGAGAAGGAAGACGATTTCTTCGCGACCCTCTCGCTGGTGGAGCAGTGCCGGTTCGATTCCGCCTTCACCTTCATCTATTCCCCCAGGGAAGGGACCGCGGCCGCGGAGATGCCCGGGCAGGTCCCGGATGTCACCAGGAAACGCCGCATGGGGGAACTGGTGGCGCTGGTGCAGCGCATCGCCCTGGAAAAGAACGAATCCATGGCAGGCAGCGAGGTGGAGGTTCTGGTGGAGGGCCGCAGCCGGCAGGGGGGCGGCCAGTTCAGGGGCCGGACCAGGAGCAACAAGATAGTCAATTTCGCCCCCGCCGGCCCGGGCGAGCCCACCGCCGGGGACTTCGTGCAGGTGCGGGTGGCATCGGTCACCTCGACCACGATGAAGGGGGTCCAGGCGCCGGCGCATCCGGGGCCGGCCCGGGATTGATATCCGCTCCCCGCGGGTAAAAATACCCCAGGTGAATTGGTGATGGGTCCCCAAAAGGCAAAAGTCAGGGAGCCGGCGGTAGCAGGCCAGTTCTATCCCGGCACGCGCGAGGCTCTCGAAGCCTCCATCAGGGAAATGACCGACGTCACTCAGGCACGGCGGGCGGCTATCGGGGTGATGGTGCCCCATGCGGGCTACATGTACTCGGGCACGGTGGCCGGCTCGGTCTTCGGCTCGGTGGAGTTGCCCTGCTGTTTTATCGTCATCGGCCCTAACCACACGGGGGTCGGCCCGGCGGCATCCATCATGACTTCAGGCGCGTGGCGGACGCCGTGCGGCGAGATTCCGGTGGACGATGCCCTGGCCGGCGCCATCCTGGAGAACAGCGAGTTCCTCCAGGAGGACGACTCGGCTCACGCTTTCGAGCATTCCATCGAGGTGCAGCTTCCTTTCCTGCAATGCCTGCGCGAGGACGTCAGGTTCGTACCCATCAGCCTGATGACCGCCAGTCCGTCCATCTGCCATGATGTGGGGCACGCGGTGGCCGTCGCTGTGCGCTACTCGGCGAACCCGGTGCTCCTCATCGCCAGTTCCGACATGACCCATTACGAGAGCCAGGAGCAGGCGAAGCGCAAGGACGAGCTGGCGCTCGGACGCCTGCTCGAGCTCGATGGCGACGGCCTGTTGCAGACGGTGGCCGAGAATCACATCTCCATGTGTGGGGTGTCGCCGGCCGCCACGATGATCTATGCCTGTCACGAACTGGGCGCCACCGAGGCCGAGCTGGTCAGGTATCGCACCTCGGGGGACATGACCGGTGATTACCGGCAGGTGGTAGGTTACGCCGGGGTCATCATCAGGTAAAGGCCGACGCCTGTCGAAGAAGTATCTGCGCACTGAAACTGTCCTGCAGTATGCCGACCGCCCGCGTTCAGCGGGATGTGGCCGACCGGAGGGAGTGATGGGAGAGCCAGCTAACAACCCCGCTGTATACGCAAGATCCGTGGTGGCAGCCGCCCTGGGATACGAGCGGTTGCCCGAGCCGCCGGATGAGGAATTCTACCGGCAGCGAGCCGCCTGTTTCGTCAGCATCAAGAAGGAGGGGCAGCTGCGCGGCTGCATTGGCACCCTGGAACCCGGCGAGCCGGACCTGGGGCATGAGATCGTCCACAACGCCCAGTCAGCCGCTTTCGGAGACCCGCGTTTCCCAGCCATCACCCTGGATGAGATCGACAAGCTCTCCTTCAGCGTTGACGTTTTAAGCCCGGCGGAGCCGGTTGGGGGCGCCGAGCACCTCGATTGCCGCCAGTACGGCGTGATCGTCAGTTGCGGCTTCCGCCGCGGCGTGCTGCTGCCGGACCTCGAGGGCGTCGACACCGCCGTAGAACAGGTCACCATCGCCTGCCAGAAGGCTGGCATCGAGCTCCACGAGGAGTTCGACATCCATCGTTTCACCGTGACCCGTTACGACGAGAAGGGCCTGGTGCAGAACACCGGCTGCTGATGCCGCCGGCCCCCCGGCGGCCCTTTCAGGCCGCCGTTTCCTCTGACTGCCGCTGGGTGAGCAGCTTCCACATGGTCAGGCCTGCTCCTATCACCAGGATCACCCCGAAGAAGAGCGTCACCTTGAACCAGAACTGCATCTGGGCCTGGGCGTTCATGAAACCCTGACCCATGATGCGCTCGATGTAGGTCTGCAGCACCCCGGCGACGCCCATGGCGATGCCGATCCCCAGGATGGACATGTTCATGATCCAGAAGCCCCACAAAGCGCCGCTGGTCTTGAATCTGGACACACCCCTGAGCCGCGGCAGTGCGTACCAGAACATGGTCAGGTTCAAAAGCGCATAAGCGCCGAAGAACGCCAGGTGCCCGTGGCTCGCCGTCACCTGGCTGCCGTGGGTGTAGTAGTTGATCTGCGGCAGCGTGTGGGCGAAGCCCCAGACGCCGGCGCCTACCAGGTGGCCGACAGCGGTGCCGACAGCGAAGGTCCAGACGACCTTGTTCTTGATGGCGATGCCATGCCGCCGCTGGGTCAGGAAGGTGTCGATGACCATGGCGATGATGGGCACCACTTCCAGGGCGCTGAAGATGCCGCCGATCCAGAGCCAGGCCCGCGGCGCGCCGATCCAGTAGTAATGGTGGCCGGTGCCGGCGATACCGGTGAAGAGGAACAGGGCGGTCTCGATATAGAGGTACTTCTCCACGACCCTGCGGTCGACGCCGGTGACCTTGATCAGCACGAAGGCGAGGATCGCGGCGGTGACCAGCTCCCAGGCGCCTTCCACCCAGAGGTGGACGACCCACCACCAGTAGAACCAGTCGATGGTGAGGTTTCGGTAGAACGGCATGCCGAAGAGGTAAAGGAGCGCCAGGAAGGTGAGGCCACCCAGCAGCATGCCCAGGATGGCGGTCTTTTTGCCCTTGATCACGGTCATGGCCACATTGAAGAGGAACATCAGCGCGCCCACTACCACGATGAAGTCGAGCGGCGTGGGTATCTCCAGGAGCGGTTTGCCCTGGGTCCAGCCGAAGGTGAAGCCCACCAGGGCGGCGACGCCCGTGGCGACGAACGCGATCAGCTGGAGGTAGGCGAGCTTGACGCTGTAGATCTCGCGCTGGGCTTCCTCGGGCACCAGGTAGTAGGTGCCGCCCATGAAGCCCAGCAGCATCCATAGCACCAGCAGGTTGGTATGCATGGCGCGGGTCATGCCGAAGGGCAGGGCGTCGACGATCTCCTGCGGTATCGTGAAGGCGTAGCTGATGGCCAGCCACAGCCCCACCAGGAGCTGCAGCATGAAGAGGGCCAGCGCCACCGCGAAGTACCAGTAAGCCACCCTCTGGGATTCATAGGGGACCAGTTCGGGGTCACGCGGCCCCATGCCAAGGCCTCGCCTGACGGTCATCTGATTCGTTGCCATCAATTCTCACCTCTCTGCTTGGACAGGAAATCCGAGATCGCCTGCAGGTCGTCGTCACTTATGCTCCCCTGGGCCGGCATCCGCGAGGCCGGGTCGACGGCCTTGGGGTCCCGCACGTACCGCGCGATGGCGGCGGCGTCGTACTTGCTGCCGATGTCATCGAGCGCGGGGCCGTTGCTGCCGCCGGCGCCGCCGATGGAATGGCAGGCCATGCACTGTTCCTTGAAGGCGGCGGCTCCCGGGGAGACGCCGCTTGCCGACAGCCGCCGCTGGGCAGCCGTCTCCATGCTCCGGTCCTGGGGCGGCCAGTCGTTGTTGTCGATATTGGAGACCCACTCGAAGAACGTCACCAGGTCATCAGCCTCCTGCTCGGTCACCCCGAGGTTGGGCATCTTGCGGATCGAGTCGGCGTAGACGACCTCGGGCTCCATGACGGCCGTCTTGATGGCGTCGGGGCCGATGCGGTCATAGACCTTGGTGAGGTCGGGAGCGTAATAAACGCCGAAACCGAGGATCGTGTGACAGTTGTTGCAGTTCTTCTTCTCCCAGACGTGCTTGCCGGCGACGACCTGCTCGCTGAGCTTGTCGGCGTTGGTGAGCGCGCCTACCTGGCGGTGGGTATCCCAGGTGAGGAACAGGAATATCGCGAGGGACGCCAGGGTGCCGCTTAAGAAAATGTAAAAAGCACCTTTGTTAGACAATTTTCACTCCCTTGGTCATGGTCATGTCCTTTCCGGGCAAAGCAAACCATTACTGCCCTGATAGTCTTGATCAAAATATGCTCCACAATAATGGAACTCCCGCTTGCTGTCAGTGATATATGTCAAAATAGGAAAAAAATAAACCAGGGCATTTTCATCCCGAGGGACGAAGCGACGAAGGGCTGGAGAAAGGAGTAAGGAGGAAGGTGGCGCCTGCGCCGGAGCGACCGATGAGGATCATAGCCATATATGGCCCCACAGCAGTCGGCAAGAGCCGGGTGGCGGTGGCAGTGGCCCGGGCGCTGGATGGAGAGATCGTTTCCGCCGACTCCATGCAGGTCTACCGGGGCATCCCTGTCATCACCGACCAGCCTCCTGCGGAACTGCTGGCTGCGGCGCCCCATCACCTGGTGGGGTTTCTCCCCCTGGACGAGGAATACAGCGCGGCGCGTTTCGTCGAGGACGCGCGGGTCGTGATGGAGCAGATCAGCGGGCGCGGCCGCCTGCCAGTGCTGGTGGGCGGCACCGGCCTTTACATCCGCGCGCTCCTGGGCGACTTCAGCTTCGCCGGGACCGACGAGGATGCCCGCCGTTACTGGGAGGGCTACATCGAGGAGAACGGCTGCCGTGCGGCCCTGGCCAGGCTGCGTGAGCTGGACCCGGCGGCGGCGGCGGCCACAGACCACGCGAACCCCCGCCGCCTCGTGCGCGCCCTGGAAGCCGCGGCCGCGGGCGTGCCGGTCACCGCCGAGCGGGAACGCCTTTGGTCCGCCGGGCTGTCACGTGACACAAAATCCTTCGCCCTCGAACTGCCGCGCGATGAACTCTACGCTCGCATCGACGAGCGTGTTTATGCCATGCTGTCCGGCGGCGCCGTGGAGGAGGTCGCCGCGGCCCTGGGAGGCCCCCTGTCGCGGACGGCTTCCCAGGCCATCGGCATCGCGGAGATCAAGGCGTTCCTCGCCGGCAGGCAGTCCCTGGAGGAGACCGCCGTGGCCATCAGGCAGAAGAGCCGCAACTACGCCAAGCGGCAGCTGACCTGGATGCGAAAGATGCCGGATATTGCTAGAATCGACGTGTCCGGCCTCACTCCCGAAGAAGCGGCCGCCCAGATAGTCAACCACGTCCGGTCAGGCAATGGCGCATCATCGACTTGAATTCTCCAAGTGGCACGGCATCGGCAACGATTACATCATCATCGCCGCCGCCGAGCTCGATTTCGAGCTGACCCCAGAGCGGGTCCGGCTCATCTGTGACCGCCACTTCGGCATCGGCGCCGACGGCATCCTGCTCTGGGACACTTCCGAGCGGGCGCAGTTCAGCCTGGAGATCTTCAACCCGGACGGCAGCACCGCCGAGATGTGCGGCAACGGCATCCGCATGCTGGCCAGCCACCTTTACCTGAGCGGTGAGGCCCCCGAGCCGGAGTTCACCGTCCATACCGAGGCCGGCATCATCACGCCCCGCGTGCTGGAGGACCATCGGGTCCGCGTGCACATGGGCAAGGCGAAGCTGGGCGGGGCCAACATCAGCGGCTACGAGGGCGTCCCGGGGGAGAGCGAGGCGGTGGGGGAGCGGCTGAACGCTGGCGGTGACTTCTACGAGTTCACCTTCGTCGACATGGGCAACCCGCACTGCATCATCGCCACCGCCGATCCCGGCGCCGTCGACCTGGCTGCCATCGGCCCGGCCATCGAGCGCCATGAGATCTTCCCCAACCGCACCAATGTCGAGTTCATCCGGGTCGACGGCCCGTCCGAGGTCACCATGCGCGTATGGGAGCGGGGCGTGGGGGAGACCAACGCCTGCGGCACCGGGGCCTGCGCTGTCGCCGTGGCCGCCGCGCGCACCCAGGGCGCATCGAGCCCCATGACCGTCCACCTGTCCGGCGGCGACCTCGAGATCGAGGTCGGCGAGGACCTCGACGTATACATGACCGGGCCCGCCGAGGAGATCTACGTGGGCGAGATGTCAAGAGCGTTCATCAACCGACTGGAGGAGTTGTAAGAGATGAGATATTCCCGGCGCATGGACAGCCTGCCACCCTACCTCTTCGCAGAGATCGAACGCAAGGTAGCCGAGAAGAAGAAGCAGGGCGTGGACGTCATCAGCCTGGGGATCGGCGACCCGGACATGCCCACGCCGGAACACATAGTCGCGGAGATGCAGCGCCAGGTGGCCGACCCGGCCAACCACCAGTATCCCAACAACCGCGGCACTGAGGAGTTCCGCAGCGCGGTGGCGGCTTTTTACCTCAAGCGCTTCGGCGTCCAGCTCGACCCCGAGACCGAGATCATCCCGCTGCTGGGCGCCAAGGAGGGCATCGCCCACATCTGTTTCAACTTCCTCGACGAGGGTGACGTCTGCCTCGGGGCCGACCCGGGCTATCCCGTCTATGCCAGCGGCCCTATCCTGGCTGGCGGCACCCCGGTGCCCCTGCCGCTCAAGCCCGAGCTGAACTTCCAGCCGGACCTGGACGCCATCGATGCCGAGACCCGCAAGCGGGCCAAGATGCTGTTCGTCAACTATCCCAACAACCCTACCGGGGCCGTCATCGACGACGAGGATGACTTCTTCGCCCGCCTCACCGAGTTCGGGCTGGAGAACGACATCGCCATCCTCCACGACAACGCCTATTCCGAGATCACCTTCGACGGCTACGTGGCGCCCAGCTACCTGGAGACCGCCGGCGCCAAGGAGGCGGGCATCGAGTTCTATTCCCTCTCCAAGACCTACAACATGACCGGCTGGCGCATCGGCGCCATCGTCGGCAACGCGGATATCATCGAGAAGTACTGGACGCTCAAGAGCAACATGGACTCGGGCATGTTCCAGGCGCTGCAGCGGGTGGCGGCCCATGCCCTGAGCGGTTCCCAGAAATGCGTCGAGGACATGTGCGACATCTACCAGCGCCGCCGCGACCTGGTGGTGTCCACCCTCAACGACATCGGCATCGAGGTGACCCCGCCCCGGGGGACCATCTATATCTGGGTGCCGGTCCCCGACGGCTACACCTCGGAATCCTTCGCCACGATGGTGCTGGACAAGTGCGGCGTCGTGGTGCCCCCCGGCTCCGGTTACGGGCCCAGCGGCGAGGGCTTCGTGCGCATCTCCCTCACCGCGCCGGACGGGCGCATCACCGAGGCCCTGGAGCGCATCCGCGACAACCTGTAAGGGGCAGGGCCCCCCGCCGGGGCCTCGACGTTCCGCGGCTGGCTTTCCGCAAGTCAGGCGAAACAGCAAACCACGCCCCATCTATCTATTCGTGAGCGTGCCAAACCCTGGTTACTGGCTCCCAAGCGAACCAGCGCAGACTGACAGTAATATGCGACCTGTGCAACCATATAAGCTTGATAAAAATTTTATCCAAATATTATATTTCTGGTTGACAACTAATAATTGCGGTACTACAATTAAGACCCTTTATGGCTGGTTTACAGCCAGAAGCAGTAAGGTGCGGGTCTCCAGGCCATAACGGGCAGTCGTTGACGGTACGGTCACGTGTAGAGTTGACGCGAAGGGCGGAGGTCGGTCCAATGTCGCACGGGGCGTCGGGCAGGGTCATAACGATATTCCCGCATCATGGTGAATCACGGTAGGAGTGATTAAGCTTCTGCCTTTTTTTGTGGCAGGAAAGCGGCAAAGGACCTTCCAGGGGCTAGGGATGGCCGGCCGGGGCGGCCGGCAGAACAGGCGGATGATGTCTGTGTGAAAACCACATACAGGTGAGTGGGCCGGAGAAGCGGCAACTTCTCCGGCCCGAGGCTTTGAAAAAAATGGTACCCGGTGAAAGGCACGCTTTTTCGCAGCCGTTTTTATTGTACGCACAAGGGTTGACCAAAAACAAGATTTCCACTTCTGGTGGGTGGAAACGGGGGCATATTACGTGATCGGAGGTGATGTCCGGCAAGAGTGAGTCACCAGTTGCAACAAAGTCAGACCGGCGCCGTCGCAAAAAAGAAGCGCAGCGTCAAAAACAAACCAAGGAGGAAGAAGGATGAAGCGTTTCATGACAACCAAGATGGCCATGAGCGTCCTGGTCATCGCCGTTGCCCTGGCCATGGTGGGCATGGGCACGTTCGCGTACTTCAATGACAGTGCTGACAGCACGAACAGCAGTTTCACGGCGGGTACCCTCGACATCAGCCTGGGCGGCCTAACGACTGCTGTCCCAGTCGGCAACATGGCCCCCGGCGACTCGGCGGATTATTCGGTCACGCTGACCAACGGTGGCTCGCTGGCAGTCGACTGGACCGCCGGTGCGACCCTGACTTCCAGCCCTGCTGGTTGCTTCGAAGTGACCGGCCCGACGCCGGCCAGCGGCACGCTTGCTTCCAGCGGCACGCAGGACATAACCGGCACCGTCTCCATGCCGACTACCGCCGGCAACGAGTGCCAGGGCGCTACCGCCTCTCTGACCATCGCAGTCGACGCGGGTCAGGACCTCTAGGGTTGCAGGCCTGGCGCGACCCTCGTAAGGAAGGGGGCATGGAACGATGATGGTCAAGAGGGCTGTTCTCCTGCTGATGGTCCTGCTGGCCGCGGGACTGGCCATGTCAGGCACAATGGCCTGGTTCCAGGACTCGGCCAGCAGCAGCATGAGCACGTTCAAGGCAGGCAGCCTGGGTATGCTGGCGTCTGATGATGACGATTGGCATGTCCCGGTGGTTGACGCGACCTGGGTGATGGAGAACATGCAGCCCTGCGTCACTATTGGCGGTGACGCCGGCGGCTGTGACAGCAACTCGTACACTATCAACTCGATAACGTACGAGAATCACGGGTCCGTGTACGGCAACCACGTCGAGTTGAGCTTCGCATACAGCGGTGATACGGAACTGGCAAGGTACATCCATATCATCGCCATGACGTACGACGGCGTGAACATCAGGACCAAGCTCGCTGATACCAACGGAAACGGGTTCAAGGACCTTGCTGATCTGGTGTCGCCGGGTAACGCAGCCATTCTGGACAACCTGCTGCCGCCGAAAGCCGGGGTGCAGTCGCTGACGATGGAACTCGGCTTCAGCGCTACCGCAGGGAACGACATGATGGGCAAGTCGATGATAATGACAGCGACGGCTACGCTCAACCAGGATGCCAGCCAGTAGCAGCGCTGCAAGGCTGCTGCCGCAAGGCAGTCCGTCTGGCAGGAGGCAAACAAGCTGATAAGTGAACGACCCCCGCGGCGGGCCACACCGGCCCGCCGCGGGGGTAACAAACAGGCAGCCGGGGGTCGCCGTTTTTTAGGCGGGCGATTCAGGCGGAATTATCTCGATGCCTAAGCAGCTGACTTGAGGGAGTGCGCAAAAAAACAGAGCCTACAGGATTTTTATGACTGAATGAAACGTCTGGTGGTTCATGGAAGCGATCAAGGTAAACCTGCAGGTACGCGAGAGGCGCATGGCGCCGCCGGTGACGGCCACCGCAGGGGCGGGGGGAGCGCGGCCCTCCCTTGGCAATGGGGGCGCTGTCGACGGTATGTTGCCAGGCCTCGCTGTTCGTAACGCGTTGGCTGGGGCGCGAAGATGGCAGCGCCGGGCGGCCCTGTCCCTGGCGGCGTTCGGGCTGATGGCGGCCGGCTTCCTTCTCCTGGACCGGGACACCATGGCACACACGTTCACCGAGGGCAAAGTGGACCTGAAGCTGTCCAACGACGGCGGCGTCTTCACAGACGGCGTCACCGGCACCTGGGTCTCCCCGGACAACTGGGCGCCGGGGGACGAGCTCACCGCCAGCCTCTACATCCGCAACGACGGCAAGGAGCGGATCACGCTGGCGACAGTGGACTGGGTGAACCCGGGCCACGGTGACCCCAACCTGTTGGACAAGGTCCAGGTGGCGCGCTGGCGCGAATCCAGCGGCGGCAGCGCGGTCGACCGGCTGGCCCAGTACGCTCCCGCCTGCGACGCCAACGGCGACGGCGTCCTGTCGGCGATGGAGCTCATCGAGTACGGCCCCATCCCGCTGGAGGCGCCTGCCGCCGCCAGCGGCCGCAGGGGCAGCAGCTCTTCCGGCAACGTCCTGGCGCCCGGCGGCGACCCGTACGTCATCGAGATGGCGTTCCGCTTCATGGAAGACGCGGGCAACGAGTACCAGGGCGCCTCCGGCTCCTTCGACCTGCGGGTTTCCGCCATGGGCGGGGACCACGGCAGCGACCATGACAGCGATGACGGAAGCGACTGAGAGGACTGGCGTGCGCATGATTAAAAAAACGGCGGTCTACCTGGCCACGGGCCTCGCCCTCATCCTGCTCGCGGGTTTCCTCGGACTTTTCCTGCTGAGCGTGCCCATGGCTGACAGCATACCGGTGGTGGGCGACTACGAGCCCATGATCGTCCAGAGTGGCAGCATGGAGCCGTCCATCCCGGTGGGCGGCGTGGTGCTCGTCCGCAAGGGCATCGATCCCGGCGACATCACCGAGGGCGACGTCATCACTTTCAGGACCCCGGAGCAGACGGGCGAGCCCAGCTATACGACCCACCGGGTCACGGAGCTCAGCTATGAGACCGGCGACCTCACGTTCAGCACCAAGGGCGACGCCAACGAGGAGCCGGACAGCTGGACGGTCCCCGCCGCCAGCGTCATCGGCCGCGAGGTGCTGTCGGTGCCGTACCTGGGCTATTTCGTCCGCCACGTCCAGTCACCATACGGTTTCATGCTGGTGGTAGTGGTGCCGGCGCTGCTGGTCATCACCCTGGAATTGAGGAAGATCTACCTGGACATCAGGGAAAGGGACCTGGAGGAGGCCGATGCCTGCGAATGAATACAGGCAGAAGAGCGCCTTCCTGCTGGCGGTGATGCTGCTCATGGCCATGATCGGCTGGATGAGCCTGGGCATGCGCGTCACCGGGACGTGGGCCTATTTCAGCGATTCCGCTACCAGCACGGGCAACTCCTTCAGGGCCGGCAACTTCGACCCGCTGGTGCTGTCGCCGGGCACGTCGAAAGAGACCTACGTGAACAGGACCGGTCCCTTCCGCACCATCGCCCGCGTGGAGGAGGGCCGCTTCTTCCTGGACTTCGGCGAGGTCGCCCAGGGCAACGCCAACAACTCGCCCGACGTCTTTCGCATCAGGAACAGCGATAGCGTGCCGCTGAACGTCACCTTCGAGCTCTCACCGGAACTGGCTCCCTATTTCGAGTTCGTGCGGCTCAAGGACGGCGGCTCAGCCGTCGCACCCGGACAGACCCGCGGCGTGGAGATGAAGCTGGTGACCGGGAAGGAGATGCCGGCGGGCGCTCACGCCGGTGAGCTGCGGATCAAATCGGGGCCCGGCAAGATAGACAAGGTCGTGCCCGTTTACTTCGTCGTCTGCAAGCAGCCGACCTCCGGCGCTGCGGCCGCCGGCGCAGCCCCGGCGGATGTCGGAGTTGCCGCCCCTGCAGTCGTGGTGGAAGGCCCGCAAGCTGAGCAAAGTCTGGGAGAGGTGCGACAGGCTGCCGCCCAAGGAACCGGCCAGCCTCTCCCTGCGTCCCCGAACCCGGGAGCCCCGGTCCCCGACACGCAGACCGGGGCTCCCGACCCGATAGCGCCGCCGCCAGGGCCCGCCCCGTGGCCTGAGGATCAGGCCGACACATAGTAGCCATCTGCGCGCGAAAAAAGCCGCATGACTGCTTATGATTCAAGGTGCGGTCATAAGTAATCCAAATAGTACATTTTAGAACTGTATATTGATATGATAGTGTCTGATTATGTTTCAGGATGTAGATATATCAGACATTATCAACGGCATCCCCTCGGCGGTAGTCATTGTCGACACGAGTTCGCGTGTCGCCTTGATGAACGACAAGGCCGAAGCCCTCACCGGCAGGAGCAACAGCGAGGCCGCCGGGCTCGACGCCGCCCAGGTGCTGCGCAGCAGCCTGCAGCCGCTCCAGAAGCACCTTGCGCCGGTCCTCAAGGAAGGGCATTCCGTCGTCGAGGACGGCGACATCCTCGACCGCAACCGCCAGCTGGTGCCTTCCCGGTTCTCCCTGGCGCCCATCGAGGACAGCAAGGGCCGGCTGATCGGGGTGATGGTGGCCATCGAGGACATCACGCACCAGGTCAAGCTGGAGCAGGAGCGGGCCAGCGCGACGATCTTCGAGGGCATCACGGGCCTGAGCCCCAGCATGCAGGAGGTGTACGACCAGCTCTCGGTCTACGCTTCCTCTGACGCGCCGGTGCTCATCGACGGGGAAACCGGCACCGGCAAGGATTTCTTCGCTGAGGCGATCCACAAGGCCTCGCGCCGCTCCGGTTATCCCTTCATCAACATCAACTGCCGCACCCTGCCCGAGCCGCTTTTGGAGGCGGAGCTGTTCGGCAGCGAGGACCATGACAAGACCGGCGTCATCCGCCTGGCCGACCACGGCACCATCTTCCTCTCGGCCATCGAGGAGATGCCCCTGGCCCTGCAGGCGAAGCTGCTGACGGTGCTCGACCAGGGGGAGTATTTCGTGCCCAACAGCACCAAGAAGGTGGCGGTGGACGTGCGCATCATCGCCGCCACCAGCAGGGACCTCGAGGAGCTGACCAGGTCCGGTGGCTTCAGCGAGGACCTCTTCTACCGACTGAACGTCCTCAGGATGCACCTGCCGCCGCTGCGGGAGCGGGCGGATGACATCCCCCTGTTTATCGAGCGCTTCGTGGCCGCCTTCAGCGGCGGCGACGATGGGCCTTCCTTCGATGCCGAGGCTGCGCGCATCCTCAAGAGTTACGCCTATCCGGGCAACATCCGCGAGCTGAGGAACATCATCGAGCATGCCGTGACGCTGTCCGGAGGCGGGCAGGTCAGGGTGGAGGCGCTCCCGGACTACGTCAGCCGCGCGGTCCGCCAGGCGGATGCTGCCGGGGGCGTATCGGGCGGCGAACTGACCCCGTCCGCGGCGGGCCGTCCCATGAAGTGGGACGAGGTCGAGAAGGAGATGATCATCGAGGCCCTGCGCAAGAGCGGCGGCCGCCGCAGCGAGGCCGCCAAGATGCTGGGCTGGGCCCGGAGTACGCTCTACCGCAAGCTCAAGCACCATGATATATAAAGCCGGACGGGTCCCGTTGCCGGCGCCGACAGGAAAGGCAAGGAGCTGCCAGTCATGAAAGTCATGATCGCCGTGCTGAAGAAGGACGTCGCTCCCCGCTTCGACCTGACCCTCGAAGCGGTCTTCGCCGACATCAAGCGCGGAAAAGTGCAGGGAGAGCCGCGCATGATCCTCATCTCACGCCCGTCGGGGGAGGAGCTCAGCGGCCTCGCGGTCAAGGAGGGCGTCGACCGCGTCGTCTGCGGCGGCATCGACCAGGTGCATCATGATTTCCTCACCTGGAAGGATATCGAGGTGGTGGACGGCGTCATCGGTCCCTGGGAGGAAGCCCTGGCGGCCCTGGCCGCCAGCGACCTGCGTCCCAACGCCATCCTCGCCGGCGCCTCGGCCGGATAGGGGAGAGCCCATGAGGATCCTGGACCGGATACTGGGAACGCCCGCGGACGAGGAGCCCGGCGTCGCCCCGGACCGGCGGAGCCGCTATTCGCAGCTCCAGCGCCTCTTCATATCCGTGACCCTCGTGGCGATCATCCTGCCGCTGACGATCACGGCCTCGCTGGGCCTCTACCAGTACCGCAGCCTGATGGAGACCGAGGCGCGGGAGAAACTGGAGCTGGACGCCCTGGCGGCCAAGCAGGCCATCGAGTTCCACATCAACGAGTCGCTCTCGACCATGGCCATCACCGCAGGGGCCTACGAGCACGGCGAGCTCTTCGACCAGGCGACCCTGGAAGCCCTCTTCTCGCGCATGCGGGACGAGTACTGGTGGGTCACCGACCTCAGCGTCCTCGACGCCAGGGGCGTCCAGAAGTCCTACGCGGGGCCCTACCCTTTCCTCGGCCGCGACTACTCCCAGCAGGAATGGTTCCAGGTCGCATACACCCGTGAATCCTACGTCAGCGACATCTTCACCGGCTACCGCGGCGTGCCCCACTTCGTCATCACCGTCTCCCAGGGTGTGCCGGGGACCGACAGCTTCTGGATGCTGCGGGCCAGCATCAACGCGGAGCACCTGGGAAGTTATATCGACACGATCAACACCGACGCGTCCACCGACATGTTCCTGACCACGAAGGACTTCACCTTGAGGACCAACTCGGCCAATAACGGCAGCGTGGGCCAGAAATACCCGGCAGAATCAGTCCCGGCCGGCACGGGCATCACGCTCGGGGAGAGGAAGGTGGACGGCGAGCAGGTGCTGGTGGCCTCGGCAGCGCTCACGGACATGCCCTGGTTCCTGGTGCTGGAGAAGCAGGGCTTCGCCGGCGGCCGCAACTGGGACAGGTTCCGCACCCAGTTCATCATCATCGGCATGGCAACCTCGCTGGCGGCGTTCCTCATCATCTTCCGCATCTCCCGGGCCATGATCAACCAGATCCGGAGAGCCGACAGCCGGCGGGACAAGATCCTCGATGAAGCCCAGCATACCGCCAAGCTGGCCTCGGTGGGCCGCCTGGCTGCGGGCGTGGCGCACGAGATCAACAACCCCCTGGCTATCATCAACGAGAAGATAGGCCTTATCAACGACCTGGCCAACAGCTCGGACGCCTTCCCCAACCGCGATCGTTTCATCACTATCTCCGACGATGCGTCCGACGCCGTCAGGCGCTGCAAGGAGATCACCCACCGGCTGCTGGGCTTCGCCCGCAGGATGGAGGTCAGGAAGGAGGACCTGCGCATCAACGACGTCATCCGCGAGGTCGTGGGCTTCGTGGAGAAGGAGGCGATGTTCAGGGACATAAAAATCGAGCTGGAGCTCGGTGAGAGCATCCCCCTGATAGAGAGCGACCGCGGGCAGCTGCAGCAGATCTTCCTCAACATCATCAACAACGCGCTGGACGCCGTCGAGAGTGACGGCCTGGTGACCATCGTCACCAGGTCGATGGACGGCATCGTGCGCACCACCATCACTGACACCGGGCCGGGCATACCCGAACGGATCCGCAACAACATCTTCGAGCCGTTCTTCACGACCAAGTCGGGTGAGTCGGGCAGCGGCACCGGCCTGGGGCTGTCGATCACCTACGGCCTGGTGAAGAAGCTCTGCGGCCGCATCGACATCGAGAGCCCGCCCGGCAAGGGCGCGACGTTCATCATAGATTTCCCTGTCAAATGCGACCTGGAGGAATAGCGTGCCATGAACGATCAGATCAGGATCCTGCTGGTAGACGACGAGCTCGACTTCGCTGAGACGCTGGCCGAGCGCCTGCGTCTGCGCTCCTTCGACGTCAATGTGGTCAGCCGGGCGGAGGAAGCGCTCAACACCATCGATGCCGGCTGGAAGCCCGACGTAGTGCTGCTCGACCTCAAGATGCCCGGCATGGACGGCATGGACGCGCTCATCGAGATCAGGAGCCGCGAGCCGGACGTGGAGACCATCATGCTCACCGGCCACGGCGCCGCCTCGAGCAGCATCGAGGGCATGAAGCGGGGCGCCTTCGACTACATGATGAAGCCGGTGGACATCGGCGAGCTCATCGAGAAGGTGGAGCAGGCCGTAGCGAAGAAGGGGAACGGGGGGTAGGCGATGGCCACCGGGACCCCCCACGGAAGGAGCGAGGAGGATGCCCTGCGTCAGGCGCAGGTAGCATTCATTGGCAGGATCGTCGCCGCCTCGACCCACAAGTTCCATAATCATCTCGCGGTGATCAAGGAGTACAGCGGCCTCATCGGGGACCTGCTGCGGTCGGACCAGCCGGACATCAGGAAGGTGATCGACCGTTGCGGCGACATCTCGGGCAGCATCATCGAGCGCGCCGACCAGGCGGCAGCCATGGAGGAGGCCCTCAACCGCTTCGTCCACCGCGGGGACGTCGCCCTCAGCCTTTTCGGCGCCGGCAAGGCCGCCGAGGAGCTGTTCCTCCTCTACCATATCTGCGCTTCCCGCCGCCGCATCAACTTCGAGACGCAGGTGGCGGAGGGCGTCCCCGACATCGTCAACAGCCCGGCCCTGTTCCAGTTCGTGCTTTATACGCTGACTTCGGAATACCTCGAGTCCCTGGACGAGGAGGGAACCATCGCAGTGGCGGTCACACCCGGCCGTGACGGGATGGTCCGTGTGGCGCTCACCGTCACCGGTGAGGTCGACAGGGAACCGGAGCTGGACGCGGAAAGCCACGGGCCGCTGCTGCTGGCCCTCGAAAAGCTGGGCGCCCGCCTGTCCGGACCGCGCCCCAGGGGCCAGGCGGTGGAGGCCCTCCTGGACATCCCCTCACTCCAGGAAGAGTAGCGGTCCCAACGTGGCGCGGCTGCCTTCCGGGCAGGCTCACCCGATTCCCTTTCGATTCAACCCGCGCGTTACTTCATGTCACAATATGTCCTAGTATGAGACAGGTAATGTCCGACCGCTTGCAATAATTTGCGAAAAGGGTTGCAATTATTTTTTTTTTCGGATACATTCCAGTCAACAGTTTCAAAATGTATCAAATTGTATCTTTCGCCGGGGGCATCTTTTTGGAACGACCAGTTCGCATCGACTCAGGCTCAAGCCACCATAACGCGCGGCCAGGCAGCCGTGACGTACCCGTGAATCGCGACTTCTGCCCCGGCGTGCCGGCTGGCATGGGGGAGGTGAGGACCGGCTCTGTACCAGGCTGAGCTGCTCAAAGCAGCCCGTTTTCAACCACGCAAGGGAAAGCGAGGAAGAGATGTTCTGGAAGAGGAACAAGGGCAAGATCAAGGTGCTGCTGGTCGACGACGAGCAGGAGTTCGCCGAGACCCTCTCGGAACGCCTGCAAATGCGCGACATCGAGAGCAGCACGGTGTTCGACGGCAAGCAGGCCATCGAACACGTCTCGCAGGAGGAGCCGGACGTGCTGGTGCTTGACCTCAAGATGCCCGGCATGCACGGGCTCGAAGTGCTCGAATGGCTCAAGCGGAACCATCCCTCGGTGCAGGTGATCATCCTCACCGGACACGGGACCGAGGGCGACGAGGAGCGGGCCCGCGAGCTGGGCGCCTTCGACTACATGAAGAAGCCGGCCAGGACCGACAGCCTTGTGGCCCGCATCAAGGACGCCTACACGCTCCACGTGGAGAACGCCATGTCCTCCATCGCCTTCGCCGAGAGCGGTGAGTTCGACACGGCCATGGACATGCTCAAGGGAGACCAGGCCGACACAGCCGGAAAAGGCAAGGCGGAATGACCGCCGGCCGCGATTGGTGAAGGGAAGGCGTCAGGGGCCATGGAGGGCATCAGGCTGTTGCTTGTCGACGACGAGGAGGAGTTCGTCAGGGCGCTGGCGGAACGCCTGCGGCTGCGGGACCTCGAGGGCCGAACCGCCCTCGACGGCCGGCAGGCCCTCGAGTTCGTCGCCGGCGAGGCGCCGGACGTGATGATCCTCGACCTCAACATGCCCGGCATCGACGGCATGGAGGTCCTGCGCCGCGTCCGCAGGGATTACCCCGCCGTGAGGGTCATCATCCATACCGGGCACGGAAACGACCTGGATGAGGCCGAGGCCTGGCGCCTCGGCGTTTTCGATTACCTGAAGAAACCGGTGGACATCGATTACCTCGTCGAGCGGATCAGGGCAGCCAGTGGCAGCGATTGACGCCGGGCAGCCGCTGGCGGCACGGGAGACCAGAATGAAAATGTATTCAGGGACAATCAGGAAGGCGCCGGAAGGGTCGAAGCTCCGTGACCTCTACTACTCGCGGCAGAAACGGCTGTTCCTGCTGGTAGTGGCGCTGGCGCTGGTGGTCCCCCTGGCTGGCATCAGCCTCTTCTCCTATAACTATTACAAGAGCTCCTGGATCGAAAGCACCTCTGCGGAGCTGTCGAGCCTGGCAGAAAGCCGCAGTCAGATAATCGAGCTGTTCCTCGCCGACCAGGAGGACGCCCTCGCGGGGATAGTCGAGCTTTACGGGGTTGATTACCTCAGCGATCAGGCCAGCCTCTCACAGGTATTCACAGCCGTCAACCAAAGCGGGGTCATCACCGACATGAGCGTGGTGGGCGTCGACGGCAGGCACCTGGCCTACGCCGGTCCCTTCACCGAGGAGCTCAGCGGCAGGAATTACGCCGATGCCGACTGGTTCCAGAGCGTGATGGCCGACGGCACTCATGTCAGCGACATCTTCACGGGTTTCAGGGGCACGCCCCACATAGTCGTGGCCGTCGCCGACCCGGAGCGCACCTGGGCCTTGCGGGCCACGGTGAACTCGGACTTCTTCAACTCGCTGCTGACCAGCGCCGACGTCGGCCCCGGCGGCGACGCCTACATCATCTCGTGGACCGGGGAACTGCAGACCCCCAGCCGCCTGGGCGCCGCCGACGCGCCTTTCACCTTCGACGCGGCAACCCCGGGCGCCGCCGAGGTGCTGCATGACGAGCGCTTCATCTATGCGGCCACGCCCCTCAAGGGCGGGGACTGGATGCTGGTGCTCAAGACCGATATCGATGATTCACTGGGCGGCCTGTACCGCGCCCGCAACCAGGTGATCGGCTTCATCGTCCTGGCGGTGGCGCTGGGCCTGGTCGCCGCGACCATGATCATCTCGCCGATGGTCAACAGGCTGCGCGAGGCCGACCGCCGGCGCATGGAGCTCAACGACCGCATGCGCGAGGCCGAGAAGATGGCCCTGGTGGGCCGGCTGGCCGCCAGCGTGGCCCACGAGATCAACAACCCGCTGCAGATCATCGAGAACCAGGCCGGCTGGATCGGCGACCTGCTCGACGACGAGAGCGAGGGAAAGGTCTCCGACGTCACGGAATACCGCGATGCCAGCGACAAGATCCGCGCCCACGTCCGCCGCGCCCGGGAGATAACCCACGGCCTCCTCGGTTTCTCCAGCGTCGGCGAGGGGCTGGCCAGCACCGACATCAACAACCTCGTCTCGGAATCAGCATCGTTCCTGGAGAACGAGGCAAAAAACAGCAGGATCGCCTTCAAGTGGGACCTGGGGGAGGGGCTGCCGCCCGTGGAGACGGACAGGGCGCGCCTGCAACAGGTTTTCCTCAACATCATCAACAACGCCATAGACGCCATCGGCCGTGACGGGGCCATCAGCATCAGCACTCGCCCGGCTGACGGCAGCGGCGTGTTGGCGGAGTTCGCCGATTCGGGCCCCGGGATGCCGGAGGAGGTGCGCGCCAGCGTCTTCGAGCCGTTCTTCTCCACCAAGGAAGGCGGCAACGCCGGGCTCGGCCTTTCCATATCTTACGACATCGTCCGCCGGCTCGGCGGCGACATCAGGGTGAGCAGCGCCCCCGGGGGAGGCAGTGTCTTCACGGTCACCCTGCCGTCTGACGCCGGAAAGTCAAAGAACAACACCAGGGAAGAGAGGTGAGAAATGGATGGTCCGAGGGTTCTGGTAGTCGATGACGAGGTGGACTTCGTGCAAACGCTGCTCAAGCGGCTGAAAAGGAAAGGAGCTGACTGCGAAGGGGTGTTCAGCGGCGCGGGGGCCCTGGACGCGCTCAGCCGGAGGAGCTTCGACGTCGTGCTCCTCGATATGAAGCTGAATAAAGAAGACGGCAACGAGGTGCTGGGACAGATAAAGGCGTTGTGGCCGGATGTCAGGGTTGTGGTCCTGACAGGGCACGCGTCGGCCAGCGCCGGCAGAGTCAGCCTGGGAAGCGGGGCGGCGGACTACCTCATCAAGCCGGTGGATTTCGAGTCGCTTTTCGCGAAGATCACCGGCGCCTGACGGGGGCCGGACCCGCTTTACACCTGCAAACACGAAGCAAAGGAGAGAGGATGAAGTTATTCAGAGAAGTAGGGAGGATGCTCATGATGAGCAGCAGGGCCCACGCGCAGTGGGACCTGGAATGCTCGAAGAGGATCCTCGCGAGCCGCAAGCGGCTGTTGATACTGGGCGGCATGCTCGGTATCGTCCTGATGGGAGGGATAGCTTTCGCCGACGAGGCCGGCAAGGCGTTGCCGAGCATCATCGGCGGCAAGGAGCCGTACAGCCCCGCGTTCTACTCCACCAAGATATTCCTGATATCCATCGGGGTCGGCGTCGCCGCCGGCATGATCACCGGCTGCATCGGCGCGGGCGGCGGTTTCGTCATCACGCCCGCCCTCATGAGCGCCGGCATCAAGGGCATCCTCGCGGTGGGCACCGACCTGTTCCACATCTTCGCCAAGGCGATCATGGGCAGCGTTCTGCACCGCAAGCTGGGCAACATCTCCTTCATCCTGGCGATAGCGTTCCTGGTGGGATCGATAACCGGCGGGACGCTCGGGGGCATGCTCAACCGCGCCCTTTACGATTACAACCCGGTCATCAGCGACGCCTTCATCACTATCGTCTACGTGCTGATGCTGGGCTTTCTGGGCATCTACGCCATGTCCGACTACATGAAGTCGCGGCGGTCGATGAAGGAGGCTTCACGTTCCTTCGAGGACTTCCCGGAGCAGGTCGCGGATACCCGGGCGGATGAAGTGCCGAACTTCGCCCAGAAACTGCAGAACGTCAAGATACCGCCGATGCTCTCCTTCGACCACGGGATTACCCCGGGCGGCCGCCGCATCTCCGGCGTCTTCCTGGTGGTCAGCGGCCTCATTGTGGGCCTGGCGGCGGCCATCATGGGGGTCGGCGGCGGCTTCCTGACCTTCCCGATCTTCGTGTACATCCTGGGAGTCTCTTCAGCCACCACCGTGGGCACTGACATCTTCCAGATCGTCTTCACGGCCGGCTACGGCAGCCTGGTGCAGTATGCTATCTACGGCTTCGTGTTCTTCTCGCTGGCCCTGGGCATGCTGCTGGGTTCGCTCCTGGGAGTGCAGGTCGGCTCTATCGTGACCAAGGTCGTGTCGGGCCCCGTGATCCGCGGCTTCTACGCCATCACGATCATCGCCGGTTTCATCAACCGGGTGTTCGCCCTGCCGGACAAGGCCCGCAAGCTGGAGTACCTCGACATCTCCAAGTCGACCACCACGCTGATCAACAACATCGGCACGGTGATCTTCTTCGGCGTGATCATCCTCTTCGTCCTCTGGGTGGTGAAGACGTTCATCACCAACATGGGCGTCCTCAAGGGCGAGGAGCATATGCCCGCCGGCCCTTCGGCGGCGGAAGGTGGTGAGGCGTGATGGCGAACAAAAAAGAGTTCACTATAGGGTTGTTGATGCTGATCTCTTTCTCAGCCGTCCTTGTATTCATCTTCCTGCCGGTGTTCGACGGCAAGAACACCCTGGACGAGGTGGACGATCTGTTCAATCGCGTCTCCAAGAGTTCTTCCGACAAGCTGGAGGACATCGAGGAGGAAGCGCAAGAAAACGTCGGGACCGAAGTGTCCTTCACGGCGACGGCCGATGATGCGGCCCAGGCAGAACGCATCGTCGCACTGATGAGTGACGCGGGGGCCCAGGCCAGCGCTCAGGACAAGAAGGTGGATGTCAGCGGCGATATCGGCGAGATCATGCTGGCCGCGACGGACCTGTCCAGGCAGGCCTTCGACAACGAGTCCATGGAGGTAACCGCGGACAAGACCGGCAAGGAGAAGCCAGTCCCCCTGTATGACTGGTTCACTGCCATCGACACCGGTCAGAAGGACCTGCAGAGCGCCGGTGAGTTCGACAACCAGAAGCTCTTCCTGGAGCTCAGCGAGAAAGCCATCGAGCCAGCCTATAACTACTATGGCATCGAAGAGTCGTCGCCCAGCAGCGAGGCGATAGCGATCACTGTGGCTCTCATCGGTTACGTCATCTATACGCTCTGGTACGGGTTCGCGATCCTCTTCATGTTCGAGGGTTACGGCATCAAGCTGGAGCACTGACGAAGGCCGCCGGCTGACGGCAGGCGGCG
>QZKG01000031.1 GCA_003599855.1 Gaiellales bacterium
GTTCTTCATGGCGTATCCTTTCTCTGGTTTTTCATCAATTCCAGTTAGGATACGCCACCTTTCATCCTTTGGTCATACACAACTTTCGAGCATAGCTCCTCGGTAAGAAGATAATGTGCATGGATCGTTCCGGGCTTCTTGGTTATATGGTTAATTTTTCTTGGATACAATTTCCATAGAGTTGCCGAACTAAAAAGATTCATTGAGCAGTTAAAAAAAGGACTGGATGGGGTTCCAGATCTTAATAAGAAAAAGAAGCTAGGTGGCGCTTATCCCATAGGTATGGGTTTTGTGTTGGTTGTAGCGATGGTTTTAATGTTTGGGGGGCTTTTCTATTACGGTGGCTGGTTATTAAGCGATCAAGGCGGATGGGCCATTGTTTTCTATGCATTTGTTCTTTTATTAATAGTTGCTGGTCTGGGCATATGTATTATTGCTGATTTTTGCATTTGGCCGTTTACAGAAATTTTGGGAAGATGTCAGAAACAGATTAAGTCTAGTCCGGGAAAAGAAGGAATAGACGCCGATCACCCTCCCGTTGAAGAGTAAACAAAGTCATTTCTTTCACAGCCGAAGTTCATTAAATCTTCTTCGCAAGCCCCGCGACCTGCTGTAGAATAAGGACATCAGGGCTGTTCAGATAACGTCCAAACAGCTCGACCAAGAAAAGCGCTCGCTGGCGTCCTCTCAGCGACGGCGCCTGCGTCGGGAGGGGGGGACGAGCAATTCGCCCTTGGGCATGAGCACCAGGTCACGCCGGTAGCTCCGGTGTACCGCCTCTACCTCTTCCCTCAACTTCCTGGTGGCGGCTTCCACCTCGGTGCGCAGAAAAGATATGCGCGAGCGCAGCTGCTCGATGTTCTCTTCGAGTTCGAGCACCTTCTCGACCCCGGCGAGGTTCATGCCCATCTCGGTGGTCAGCTTCTGGATATAGCGCAGCCTCGCGATGTCATCGTCTGAGTAGAGGCGGGTGTTCTTGGGCGTGCGGGCGGGTGTTATTAGGCCTTTCTGCTCGTAGATCCGCAGGGTCTGGGGATGCATCCCCGCGAGCTCCGCGGCCACCGAGATCATGTACAGGGCCCGCCTGTCTTCATTCTTGTTCTTGCCGGTCATTGAATCCGCCCTCCATGCCGGTCATGCGTTAATTCTTGAGAAGTTCGCGCGGATTCCACTCAGACAGGCGCGCGTATTCTTCCAGGGCCTCGCGCTGTTCATCGCTGAGCTCCTCGGGCACGACTACCTTCACCTTGACCAGCAGGTCGCCGTTTCCTGAGCCCTTCAGATGCGGCGCGCCCTTGCCTTTGACCCGCAGCTTCTTGCCGTACTGCGTCCCTTTGGGGATAGTCAGAGAGATATTGCCGTTGGTGGTGGGAACCTCCACTTTCGCACCCAGCGCCGCTTCAGCGAATGTGACTGGCACGGTGATGTGCAGGTCGTCGCCGTGGCGTTTGAACAGGGGGCTTGGCGCCACCTGTACCGTGACGTAAAGGTCTCCGGGAGGTCCTCCAGCACCCGAAGGCTGGCCCTTTCCCTTGAGGCGTATCCTGCTGCCGGTCTTGACGCCCGGCGGTATCTTGACAGTATAGTTCTTCCTGGCCCCTGTCTGGCCGCTGCCGCCGCATGCGGGGCAGGGGTTTTCGATGATCGTCCCCTTGCCGCCGCAGCGCCGGCAAGGCTGGCTGAGGGCGAAAAAACCCTGGTTCTGGGCGATGACCCCGCGACCCTGGCATTCAGGGCAGGTTACCGGCGACGTCCCAGGGGCAGCACCGCTGCCGTGGCATGTGGCGCAGACGACGTTCTTGTCCACCGCTATCTTCGTGGTTATCCCCTTGAGGGAATCATCGAAAGAGATGTTCAGCACGTAGTTCAGATCAGCGCCGCGAGAGGGCGCCGTTCTCTGCTGCCGGGAACCGCCGCCCCCGAACATGTCGAAAATGTCGGCGAACCCACCGGCGCCGCCCCCGAACATCTGGGCGAACATCTCGGGATCTATGTTCTGCCAGGTGGTTCCCTGGCCCTGGCCGCCGAAGTAGGCCGGGCCGGCGTCATAGGCCTTGCGCTTCTCCTTGTCCGAGAGGACTTCGTAGGCCTGGGATATCTCCTTGAACCTGGCTTCCGCTTCCTTGTTATCCGGGTTCGCATCCGGATGGTATTTGCGCGCCAGCTTGCGATACGCCTTCTTTATCTCTTCCCTGGAGGCGCTTTTGTCAACACCGAGTATTTTATATAGATCCTGCATGGAACGGCACCATCAACAGGTCAACTGTCGTCGCCCTCGGATTCCCCCTCCGAGACTATCACCCTGGCGGGCCTGACTACCTTGTCGTGGACACGGTATCCTTTTTCGAGGACGTCAATGACCCTTCCCTCGGGATGTTCTTCCGACGGCTGACAGAGCACCGCCTCGTGGTGTGAGGGGTCGAAATCCTCGCCCGCCGCCTCTATCTCGCACAGGCCCCGCCTGTCCAGTACTTCACGTAGCTGGCGGTAGACCAGCTGGACGCCTTCGCTAAGGACCTTCTCGTCATGCTCGACGGCTGCCTTGAGCGCCCTCTCGAAGTTGTCCAGGACCGGCAGCAGCTCCTCCACGATCTCAGCCGTGACCCTGCTGCTGGAAGCGTCGCTTTCACGCGCGACCCGCTTGCGGTAGTTGGCGAAGTCAGCCTGCAGGCGCTGCAGGGTGTCGAGATACTCGTCACGCTCCTTCAGCACCTGCCGGTGGATATCCTCGGACACTTCAGCCATGACCTCGCCGGCGGACGTTCCGGTTTCCTCCGTCGGGCCGCCGGCGCTCTCCGTTCGCTCATGCTGCTCTTTTTCGCTCATCATGGCAGGTTCAGCTGTTGTCGTCGTCGATTATCTCGTAGTCGGCGTCCTCAACGACTTCATCCTCGTCGCCGCCGGCTTCATGTCCGCCCTCGCCGGCTCCCTGTGAAGCCTGAGCCTGCTGGTATACGGCTTCAGCCAGCTTGTGCGAGCTCTGCATCAGGACATCGGTCTTGGCCTTGATGTCGGCGGTGTCCTCGCCTTCCATGGACTTCTTCAGGTCGGCGATAGCTGTCTCGATGTTGCCCTTCGTCTCGGCGTCTACTTTTCCGTCCATCTCCTTGAGGGATTTCTCGGTGGAGTAGATCAGGTGCTCAGCCTGGTTGCGGGCATCCACCAGTTCCCGCAGGCGATGGTCTTCCTCGGCGTGGGCTTCCGCATCCTTCATCATGCGGCTGATCTCATCTTCCTTGAGACCGCTGGAGCCGGTGATCTGGATCTTCTGCTCCTGGCCCGTGCCCAGGTCCTTGGCGGAAACGTGGACGATGCCGTTGGCGTCGATGTCGAAGGTGACTTCGATCTGCGGTATGCCGCGGGGCGCCGGCGGTATGCCCATCAGCTGGAACTTGCCCAGCGTCTTGTTGTAGACGGCCATCTCGCGCTCTCCCTGGAGCACGTGGATCTCCACGCTGGTCTGGTTGTCATCGGCGGTGGAGAAGATCTCGCTCTTCTTCGTCGGGATGGTCGTGTTGCGCTCGATCAGCTTGGTGAAGACGCCGCCCTTGGTCTCGATGCCCAGCGAAAGAGGTGTGACGTCGAGCAGCAGGACGTCCTTGACTTCCCCGGCGAGCACGCCGCCCTGGATGGCGGCGCCCACAGCTACCACCTCGTCAGGATTCACGCCTTTGTGAGGCTCCTTGCCGGTAACCTTCTGCACCTGCTCCTGGACCGCCGGCATGCGCGTCATTCCGCCCACGAGGATCACCTGGTCGATGTCGTCGCTGGAGATGCCTGCGTCCTTGATCGCCTGCTTCATGGGAGCGACGGTCTTCTCGATCAGGTCGCTGGTGAGCTCGTTCAGCTTCGCCCTGGTAAGGGTTACGTTCAGGTGCTTGGGGCCGCTGGCGTCTGCGGTGATGAAGGGCAGGTTGATGTCAGTCGTCATGGCGCTGGAAAGCTCGATCTTGGCCTTCTCAGCCGCCTCGATGAGGCGCTGGACAGCCATCTTGTCTTCGCGCAGGTCGATCCCCTGGTCCTTCTTGAACTCGTCAGCGAGCCAGTCGACCACCCGCTTGTCGAAATCATCGCCGCCGAGGTGGTTGTTGCCGCTGGTGGCCTTTACCTCGAAGACCCCGTCGCCCAGCTCGAGCACGGACACGTCGAAAGTGCCGCCGCCCAGGTCGAACACGAGGATGGTCTGGTCGTTCTCCTTGTCGAGGCCGTATGCCAGCGAGGCGGCCGTGGGTTCGTTGATGATGCGCTTGACCTCGAGGCCCGCGATCCTGCCGGCATCCTTGGTAGCCTGCCGCTGGGAATCCTCGAAGTAGGCGGGAACGGTGATGACGGCCTCTGTGACCTTCTCGCCCAGGTACTCCTCCGCGTCACGCTTGAGCTTCTGGAGGATCATGGCTGAGATCTCCTGGGGGGTGTAGGTCTTGCCGCCGGCGTGGACGATGACGTCCCCGTCGCTCTGGCTGTCGACCTTGTAGCTGACCGTCTTCTCCTCTTCCTTGACGCTCGCTTCCTTGCGGCCCATGAAACGCTTGATTGACGTGATCGTGTTCTCGGGGTTGGTGACCGCCTGCCGTTTGGCAACGGTTCCCACCAGGCGCTCACCATCCTTGGTGAACGCGACCACGGAAGGTGTCGTCCTGCCTCCCTCGGAATTGGGGATCACCGTCGGCTCACCGCCCTCAAGCACAGCGACGCACGAATTAGTCGTTCCCAGGTCGATTCCAATTACCTTTCCCATTTCCTGTTCCTCCTTGTTCAGATAAAAAACGGGATTACAAAGCTAAATAAACCGTATTAGTCTGTTCCGATTATAAAATCTAAGCCTATTACTGTCAAATATTAGACTCAGGTTTTTTCCCCAGGATTCAAGATGCCTAAACAATCATCCCTTTTGCCCGCAAGGCCGGCATAGGATAGAGTTAGGCAGGGGTACGCAAAGCTTGGACCCCCAGGCATGGAGCAGGCCGGACAGCCGTGGTTTCCGACAAGAGTGAGCGCGGGAAGGTTCGGGCGTTCGGAATCAGGCAGGGCCTCGGAGTTCCGGGGGCCACCTGCGGCGCGACCGGCCTTCAGACAGAAAGACGCCCCCTGGAGAGGGCGCCTGTGATGCGTGGAAGTATATGAAGGATTATGCTGAAATCAGAAAAGCAGCTCTTCTACGGTGCGGTTCTGCAGCAGGTAGGAAAAGAAGTTCACTATCCTCCTGTCGGACTCCATCTCTTCCGGCGACTTGTCCACATACAGCGCCGAAAGCGGGTCCAGCCTGCATTGATGGTCGGTACAGAAATCTGACTCCATGTCCTGCACCACCCATTTACCGCAACCTGGCGCTTTACACTTGTGAATCTTCTTGCTCATCTCGCTCTGAGCCTTGCCTGCCTGGAATCTTGGGATCTTCCAGCCAGAACCGCTACTAATTAAAGCTATTATAAGTTATTTGACATGGTTTGAAAAGAGCCTGATCCATATCAGAACGGAGGACTGATGGCAGAGAGGCGTACCAAGATCATAGTGACTTACGGACCGGCGGTCGAGGCGGAGAGCCAGCTCAGGAGGGTGATCGACGCGGGCGCCAACGCATTCAGGCTGAACTTCTCCCACGGCACTCACAACGAGTACGCCCAGGCGATCGCGAGGATCAGGGCCGTCGCGGCAGAGTCGGGCGTGCCGCTGGCCCTGATCGCCGATCTGCAGGGCCCCAAGATCCGCGTCGGGGACATGCCTGCGGAGGGCGTTGAATTGAGAAAGGGCAAGACTGTCACGCTCACCTCCAGGCGGATCAAGGGCGACGGGGAAACGGTGCCGGTATCGTTCCCCGATCTCGGCGGAGTCTTGCGGCAGGGGAAGAAGGTATTGCTGGATGACGGGCGGATCACGCTCAAGGTCCTCGAGGTCCAGGGTGGCGACGCTAACTGCAGGGTGATGATGGGGGGGCTGCTGGAATCGCGGAGAGGGGTTAATTTTCCTGGCATCGACATCAAGGCGCCGCCGATCTCCGGCAAGGACAGGCAGGACCTGGACTTCGCCCTCCAGGCCGGCGTAGATTATGTAGCCCTGTCATTCATCAGCAGCGCCGACGACATCGGCATGCTCCGCTCCCTGGTCGAGTCGCGCACGGAAAGGCGAGTGAGGATAATCGCCAAGATCGAGAACCAGGAAGCTATCAGGAACATCACTTCCATCATCGCGACAGCCGACGCCGTGATGATCGCCCGGGGCGACCTCGGAGTGGAGATCCCGCCTGAAAGGGTGCCTTACTGGCAGAAGGAGATCATCAGGCAATGCATCAGCAGCGCGAGGCCGGTGATAACCGCTACGCAGATGCTGGAGTCGATGATCGAGGACCCGGTCCCGACCAGGGCAGAGGCCAGCGACGTGGCCAACGCCATCTATGACGGCTCCGACGCGATAATGCTCTCTGGAGAAACAGCGATCGGACGCTACCCGGTGCGCGCTGTGAATACGATGCATCGCATCGCCAGGACCACGGAGGCAGCGCTCAGCCGGGAGCGTACCCGCCCAGGCGCGAGCCGCGCGTCTGTCTCTGACGCGATCAGCCATGCCGCATGCGAGATTGCCGAGAGTCTGGGAGCGCAGGCGATCCTGACGCCCACCAGCTCCGGCAGCACGGCGCTGCAGGTGTCGCGACAGAGGGCTTCGGTGCCGCAGGTGGCGCTCAGCCCTGAGAAGGATGTGGTCAACCAGCTGGCGATCGCCTGGGGGGTGATGCCTTTCATGATCAATCCCGCGCGCGACACGGACGACATGTTCGAGAAGGCGATAGCTGTCACCCGCGACAACGGCATCGCGCAGTCAGGCGATGAGATCGTGATCACCGCGGGCGTGCCCGTCAACGTCGCCGGGACCACCAACCTCATCAAGGTGCACCGGCTTGATTGATTGAAGGTTCCGGCGCAGTGATGGCGAAATATCACAGGTAGAGACCGGGCAACGGCATGCCAGGTCATACGGAGGTATCGATATTGACCAACAAATCGGCTGTAGCTGGCAGGACGGCGGTGACTGTGGCGAGGCGCAGGGGCCTGCTGCGGCTGGCTCTTGTGTCTGTGCTCATTTTGGTAGCTGCCGGATACGTCTCACCTGCCTATAATTTTTACACCCGCAGCGTCGAGATCTCGGCGGAGAAAGGCACGCAGGAAGAGTTGCTGGCCAGGAACGGGGAACTGCTCCAGGAGAAGGAGCGCTTGCTGCAAGAGCCCTTCATCGAGGCTGCAGCCAGGCAGGAACTGGGCCTGGTCAAGCCTGGCGAGCAATCATATATCGTAGAGGAAATGGAGGACCCGGCGCCGCTTGAGGAAATCGCTACGCCGGTGGTCGCCCCCGAAACGTCCCTTACCGGCCTGTATTCGATCCCTTTTATTTCAGCGACTGAATAAAGATGGGCGCGCTTCCCCGACGGAAGCTCCAGGAACTTGTCGGTCTGCAACTGGGCAGAAGGCCAGGCATCGCATTCCATGTGAGGGTGTATTGCGGGTACGGGTGGCCTGCGGTCATAGAGAATGACGCCTGCACGCCATCGGGAGAGCCTAACCCGAACCTGTACTATCTGACATGCCCCTATCTGCGCCGCGAGCTCGCCGTCCTTGAGGACGGCGGCTGGATCGAGCGGGTTCACCGGATGGCTTTACAACAACAGGCATTGAGGAAGCAGCTTGCCGCCGCCCAGAGAGAGCATGCCGCCCTCTGGCGCCGGAAGGCGGGCCGGGACTGGCCCGGCCCTGATGAAAGGGGCCCGCGGATAGCCGCCGCCGGCGACGATCTGGCAATCAAGTGCCTGCACGCCCACTTTGCCTGGTTCCTGGTGAACGAGGACCATGAAGTGGGGCAGGTTCTGCTCAAGGCCATCGGGGAGAGGTGGTGCCGGGATGATCGCTGCGCATCTCTCAGCCTTTGACAGGATGATCCCGAACCAGGCGCGGTTCCTTGAAAAGGATGTCGTGTGAGCAATCGGGTTGCTGTCATCGACACGGGTACGAACTCGACGCGCCTGCTGGTGGCTGACGTCGATGACGGCATCCTGCGCGAGCTCGATCGCCGCACGGAGATAACCCGCCTTGGCGAGGGGGTGGAGATCGGAGCTCGCCTTCTGCCCGCGGCGCGATCGCGCGTCGAAGCAGCCGTTGAAGGATACAGCAAGGTGATCGATTCCCTGGGGGCGCTCTCGGTAATGGTCTTCGCTACCAGTTCGGTGCGGGATGCTGCAGATGGGCCTGCTTTTATCGAGGATCTGGCGGGAACGCGGAATTACTCGTGGAGTGTGCTGAGCGGGGAGGAGGAGGCACGCTATGCTTTTTCCGGAGCAACGCTGGGTGAAAACGGCGAAGGCAAGATCCTTCTCTTCGACATAGGTGGCGGCAGCACCGAGATAGTCACCGGCTCGTGCGGCCGGGCTGTATATTCGCGCAGTCTGCAGACGGGATGCGTCAGGGTGAAGGAGCGTTTCTTCAGCAGCGATCCTCCCTCGGCGGCCCAGATGAAGGCCGCACGCACGCACGTCGGAGCCCTGCTGGAGGGGGCCTTGACTCCCGATGTCCTCGAGGATGTCACCAAGTCGATCGCGGTAGCGGGTACGATGACGACATTGGCTGCTCTTGACCTTGGACTGGAGATGTACGACCGGGAGGCTGTGCACGGGCATGTCCTGTCCGCCGGCAGGATCGATGACCTGTTGGAGATGCTGAGCGGCATGACCGTATCCGAGCGTGAGGCGATCGGTATCATGGAGAGGGGGCGCGCCGATGTCATCACGGCAGGAGCTTTGATAGCTTCATTGCTGATCGAGATAGCAGGGATAGATTCTGTTGCTGTAAGTGAAAACGACATCCTGGACGGGGTGGCGCTAGCTTTCAGTTCGGGAGCTTTGCCATAAACCTGGCGTAGCGCCGGTGTGAAATCTATAATCAGGTCGGAATCATCGCCCGAGTGGTGGAACTGGCAGACACAAGGGACTTAAAATCCCTCGCCCTGCGGGCGTGTGGGTTCGAATCCCACCTCGGGCACCAGTAAAAAACGGCTTAACGCCTGGCAGTCATCGAAAGCTTGCTCATCAGGACGGAGGTCCCGTCATCAGCGGTCTCGACGTCGACCTTGTCCATCAGGCTGCCCATGATGCCGAAACCCAGCCCTTCAGAAGGCGGCGGCAGTATCGGCATGCCGTGGCCGTGGTCAGTGACTTCGAGCAACAGGGAACCGTTGTCGTCATAACAGTTGATCTCGATGACCCGTTCGGCATATGGTGTGTCCGTTGCGTATGCGTGACGAATGACGTTCGAGGACGCTTCAGAAAGGGCTACCTTGATGTCAGCGATGCTGTCTGCGGAAAAACCCGAGCGCGCGGCGATCCCCGCCACCACCAGCCTGATCAGCGAAAGGTACTCGGCTCTGGCCGGCACGACGATATGCAGGACTCTCTGGCTGTTTATCGTTCTGGCGTTCAAGATGAAAAGCTCTCCCTGGTACTGGTTGTCAGTTCGTTCCGCAAAGACTGCAGTGTCTGGCGCAGCAGTCGTGAAACGTGCATCTGGGAGATGTCCAGCTTTTCTGCTATCTCCGACTGGCTCAGCCCCTCGATGAACCTCAGGTAGAGAAGCCGCTGTTCGCGCTCGTCCAGCCCTGACATGGCCCCCGCCAGGCTCAGCCGCTCGTCCAGCAATCCAAGGGTCTTGTCCTCGCCACCCAGGACATCCAGCAATGACAGTTCGCCATCGTCAGTGCGTGAATCCAGGGAGGCCAGCGTAGACGCTTCGTTGCTCTCCAGCCCCTCGATGACATCCTCTTCGTTTATACCCGTTATCGCAGAAATTTCAGCAATCGTCGGTGTGCGGCCATGCTCCTGCAGGTGATTCTGTACGGCTGTGTTCAGGATGTAGCTGCGCTCCCTGAGCCCGCGCGGGACACGGATCGTTGCCGCACGGTCACGGAAGTAACGCCTCAGCTCGCCAACGATGGTGGGAACTGCGTAGGTGGTGAACTGGATGTTGCGGTCGGGATCGAATCGGTCGATGGCCTTCAGCAGCCCCATGGAAGCGACCTGCACCAGGTCATCCAGCGGCTCACCGCGATTCGCAAAACGCCGGGCAAGCGAGCGGACCAGGTCCATATACGCATCTACTATCTGGCTCTTTGTCTCCGGGTTGCGATCTTCCCTGTACCGCTTGAATAAGATGTCTGTCTCGGCCCTGCTGAGCTTTTTCCCACCGTTGGAAGCCAAAAAATTCCTTAGAGGTCTGAGGTCTTTTCGATGATTATCGCGTACCTGCCCTGCTCGGAGACTTCATGGAAACTGTCAGTGAACTTGTCAAGTATGAAGCGGCAGTACCTGCCGATCTTCGAGTTGTTCTCTGCGAGGCTGTTGAGGCTGTCACCGGCCCTTACCCTGAGACTGTCGTTCTCGATAACGAAATCCAGCTTGACTTCAGTGCCGTCCATGGAACAACTCGTGCAATAGTAGCGGAACACCTCTTCCATGGCGGTGTTGATGTCATCCGACTGGTCAAGGTCGAAACCGGCGCGGTTGGCTATGGCTGTCGTAGCCAGCCTGATTATATCAGCCATCTCTTCACTGGCGGGGATCTGGATGTGGATATTGTCCCCGAGCTTATCCAATACGGACGCCTTGCCGGAAGTAGAAAGAAACAGTCATCAATTCATTGCTTCCCATGTCTATTGAACTCCAAACTACGCGATTATTGATTATATACGAACCAAGTTGACAAATTTTGGGGGTTCCGTCAATCATGGGCTATAATCGAGCTTGAGGGATTCAATCACGGAGGGAAACTTGGCTGCGAAGAAGGAAAAGTGCCAGCTGCACAAGGCTAACGGACTAGAGGCATGGTGCACGCGGGATGAATGCATCTACTGGCGCCTGATCGACGCCCAAGATGAGGGGATCTCCAACCGCGAGGCGTGCGGCTTGCAGCATTTTGGCATACTCGAGCGGCTGGAGCCGGATATGGCTGAATGGCTCCTGCAGGTAAAGAAGCAGCTGGAGAGCTCGGATCCCGTAACGGAGAAATCAAGGATTACCTTTCGACGCAGAGAAATGTAAGGCAGGTGTTTGTCGATTATCGCCTCAGGGTAACCTTGACTTGAGGGGAAGATTGGCAGGCGGTTGCCATGAGATTCAAGGACCGGACAATCGGTTTGCTGGTAGCACCTGGGTTCGATGATTACCAGGTGTTCTGCCTGGCGAGCAAGTTACGTGAGCGGGGCGCGTCTGTCTCGTTGATAGCGGTCGGCGAAGATGCCAGAACGGCTGTGTACGGCAATAGCGGGTCTATGCTAAAGCCTGACACCACCCTCGAACGGATAACTTCCAGGGATATCGACGCAGTAATCATTCCCTCCAGGACCTCACAGGAAGACCTGACCGGTGATGAAGGGGTCATGACGCTGGTTCTGGGTCTGGACTCCGAAGGAAAGCCGATAGGCTCCGTGGGTAACGGAGTGATGGTTATAGCGGCTGCGGGCCTATTGGCAGGCAGGCGCATCGCTTCGCCGGATTCGGGCAGTGAAAGCCTTGAGGAGCACGAGGTCAGGCAGATCGACCAGGAACTGGTCGTCGATAGAAACATCGTCACTGCCCGTTCTGCAGAGGGCCTCGATCATATAGTAGACGTGATCGCTTTCCTGCTAGAGCCAGCCCCATCGTATTCCTGACAGCAGGATGTTTTTCAACACCGGGTAATTGTTTCAGTTAAGGGTGGTCTCTGCCGTTATATATGCAGATGTAAGGAAGAAGCACGCCTGGCGGAGCCGGTCAAGGTTTTGATTCAAATGAGGAATTAGCTAGAATCATTGTGGCTGCAGGCCGCCTCATCCGATGGCAGGCTTAGGCGGTTTTCGTATCGAGACAGGAAACCATACTTGACTTTTATTGAAGCCCTGAAGATCTTCAACAGGTACAGGCTGCTGATAGTGGCGGCGCTGATAATGGCTGCCATGTTCGGCTACCTGTGGAGCGTGCGGCAGGACAAGGTATACGAGGCATCGATAACCTTGCTGGTAGGTCAGAATCAGGGCCTGGCTGAGAACCTGAACTATACCACCGCCCTGCAGGACGTAGCTAACAGCATGAGCAGGATGATCAGTTCGAGGACCGTTGCCGACAAGGTCATCGACGATTACGGGCTGGACCTTGCTGCCGATGACGTATTGGCCAACCTGGCTGCGCAGCCGCTGCAGCAGACCCAGTTGATAATCGTTTCCTTCAAAGATACAGACCCGGAGCGAGCAGCCCTGGTGGCGAACGGGACGGGCAAGGCTTTTTCCGAGTTGATCAGCCGGACTGAGTCGTCTCGCAGCGGCTTGACCGCTCAGGTCTGGCAGGAGGCGGTGAAGCCGGGAGCGCCGATCAGCCCCAAACCGGTGCGTAGCGGTATCCTGGCAGGTTTTCTCGGACTTCTAGGCGGCATCGCTCTTGCGCTCGGCCTCGACCGGGTAGACACCAGGTGGAGGACGCCACAGCAGGCCGAGGAAGTCATGGGCCTGCCAATCCTGGGAGTCATCCCCCAGATGAGTTCCAGCACGCTGAACGAAAGCAGAAAGTACTGATGTGGCGATGAAGACCAAGTCAAGGGGCAGCAAGTATCTTTACACAAAGGATTTCCCGGCTTCGGTGCTGGCTGAATCCTACAGGACCCTGAGGGCTAACATCCTGCTCACCAACGTCGACTCCGAAATCGGATCGGTGGTGGTCACGAGCCCCGACAGGGGAGAGGGCAAATCCACCATTTGCGCCAATCTGGCGATCGTCATGGCCCAGGCGGAAAAACGTGTCCTCTTGATAGACTGCGACCTCAGGTTGCCGACACAGCACGAGCTGTTCCAGATAACACTCGATCATGGCCTTACACGGATGATCTCCACATATGACGAGGGTGACGATCCTTTTGCTTTCGGCGACCAGGTGATGGACGGGCTCACCGTGATCGGCAGCGGACCGCCGCCCCCTAACCCTTCGGAGATTATCAGTTCGAGGCGTTTCAGGAAGTTCATCAAGAATGCCAGCGCTGCATATGACACGGTGATAATCGATACGCCCCCCGTAGGCATTGTGAGTGACGCGGCGATCATATCGACGATGGTGGACGGTACGATACTGGTCCTTGATCTCAAGGGTGGTCATCGCAACATGTCTGTCAGGGCAAAGAAGACCCTGGAAAAAGTGAATGCGAACATCCTGGGGCTGGTCATGAACAATCTCAAGATAGACAAGGACGCCAGGCCTTATCAATACTGAACTTTCTGGCGAATTGAAAGGGATAAAAGAAGTGCAGGCCTTGCGGCCTGCACTTCTTGTTTTGGGTGTTTTCTGACTCTAACGGCTACGCCTGAGCAACTGCGCGGCTGCGCCGATACCGACAACACCAGAACCTACGAGCAACGCTATGGCGATACCTGTGCTCGGCAGAGCCCCTCGAGTCGATGCTGCCGCCAGACGGTTACTGCAGCCAAGGTTGTTGTACACTGTGTTGTAGTCCGACAGTACGGAGGTGTACGATGAGAGACTGCTCAGAACCTCACATGCGCCGTCCAACTGGGCGGAGCTATAAGCGCCTACGTTGCCAGCGACCGCTGCATTATAGATATCCACGAACGTCTCAGGAGTCATGCCGACTCCTGCGACCGCGTTCTCCATGGCCGTGTTCGCAGCCGCGTACTGATCCCCCTGCGCACCACTGGGCCAGTCAGCAAGTGCTGTTGCGCTGAACAGCAACATAGTCAGGACACTCACTATGATAAGAATGGCGTATTTCACTGAATCACCCCCTATCCAACGTGCCATTTCATGTTATAAGCTTGATTTCGGACTCCATTGAATCCAGATTGCCAATTCAATCAATTAATAAACATCAAAATTAACTCAAATCAAGGTAGATTTCGATGTTTCCCTCCTGCTTCCTTCCTATCGAAAGAAGGTAATCATATCTTTAGCCCGGATAACTATTGCCTTCCAGCCTGAACATCAATATCGTCTATGAAAATCTATAATAAGCTGGGAGAGAATACCAGCGACGAAAGGCTGGATGAGGCAGCATGAGCAAAGCAGGCAGGCCAGCAGGACTATATTCCAGGGTCGTCATGGGTATGTGCGCCCTGGCGATCCTGCTGGCGCTGCTGCCCTGGTATTCCCACCACCTTCAGACCGAGGCTCTGCGGCATGCTGAGCTGGGCGAACAGGTGAAATCTCTGCATGTGGCCGAGCGGACGGTCAGCGTCAACCCTCTTTCGATGCAGGCTCGTTTCGTGCTGGCGGGGGCCCAGCAGCGTGTTGGGCGGACTGTGGAAGCAAGGAGGACCCTGGTTTCGGCAGTTGAAATGCAACCTTTGAACTATGAGGGCTGGCTGCAACTGGCCCTGTACGAGAGGGACCGCTGGGGGGAATCAGAGAGGGCCAGGGAGCATTTCGCTATCGCCATCTCCCTCAACCCCTATGATGACCACCTGCAGGTGGAAGCGGGCGTCAAGGACGTGGAGGATCTGGAATGATGGGAGGCTAGCGCTCCGTTTCCAGCCTGCCGTCAACCCACTTGTACTTCACCCAGGTACTGTCTTCCTGCAGCTGGTCTCCTGGGGTTGCATCTCCCGTTCGGAAATCCGATGCTGCGTAGTCGCCGACATCTCCTACGAGGCTCATGTCGAAAGGCGTGTATGAAGGGATCAGCTCCACGAGCAACTGCCGTATCCGTTTCTGGTCGCGCGCGTCCGCCGCAGCGAACACAGAGGGGAGCCTGGAAGTAACGGGTTTGTCCTGCCAGGGTGAGGTGCTGACACGATAGATCATGGGGTGAGCTGAGTCTTCACGGCGCTCCATTTTGTCAAAAAGCTGCTCGTGCAGTTTTTCGCCAGGCCTGAGGCCGGTGAAAGTTATCGGGATGTCGTCATGCGGGCGCATGAAATCAATCATCTGCCTGGCCAGGTCCACGATCCGCACTGGAGTCCCCATCTCCAGGACATAAATGCCCTCACGGTCGGGAAAGGCCGCCGCTTGCAGGACGAGGTCCACAGCCTCCGAGATGAGCATGAAGTAACGCGTCATCTCCGGATGGGTCACTGTGATCGGTCCGCCGCGGCGTATTTGCTCGCGGAAGATGGGGATGACGCTGCCGCGGCTGCCAAGCACGTTGCCGAACCTGACCGAACAGTAGCTGGTGTCGCTGAACTCGGCCCCCAGGTCGACGACGACCCTTTCGCTCAGATGCTTGGTGGCGCCCAGTACGTTCACCGGTTCTACCGCCTTGTCGGTGGAGATGTTGACGAAGCATGAGGAGCCGTATAACCCCGCCAGGCGCGCTACGTTGTAGGTTCCGAAAACGTTGTTCATGACCGCTTCGCCGGGATGGGTCTCCATCAGCGGCACGTGCTTGTAAGCAGCGGCATGGAATACCAGGCTTGGCCGGTATTTGTTGAACAGGGACTCCATCTTTCCCTCGGAGCGGATATCCGCTACGCAAAGCACGTGGTTGTTGGACAAAGTGCCGGTAAGCTTCTCATGGATGGCGTAGAGAGCCGACTCCTCATGGTCGACAAGTATCATCGAAGCAGGGTTGTGTCGCGATATCTGCAGCACCAGTTCCGAGCCGATCGAGCCGCCGGCGCCTGTGATGAGTACGTTCTTGCCTTTGATGAACTCGCTGATCTGCCCGTAATCCGTATGGACCGGCTGGCGACCCAGGACATCCTCGACCTCTATCTCACGGATATCGTCGAGGCCTACCTTGCCCAGGTGCACGCTCTGTAGCGGGCGCAGGGCCTTGGTCGCTGTTCCCGTGCGCGAGCAGATCTGCCAGATACGCTGGAACTCGGGCAAAGTAGCGCTGGGAATGGCGATGACGATCTCATCGATATCCTGCTGCCGGACGATCTCCGGGATCGATTCTATGGGGCTGTGGATCGGCACACCATGTATCTCCATGTCTTCCAGCCTCGAGTCGTCATCGACCAGCGCCACCGGATTTATCTCTGAGCCTGGCCCTTTCTGCATGCTCCGGATCAGCATCTCACCGGCCGCGCCGGCGCCCACTATCAGTACGTTCAACCGCGGCTTTACCTCGCGCAGGGAACGCTCATAGAAAACCCGCGGGTAGAACCTGACACCTGTCATGAGGATGAATGTGATAGTGCCGCCGATCGGAACCATGGCCAGCACATGCATGATCGAAGATGACATGATTACGGAGCCTGCCACCAGTAACAGCGCTACACTGATGATGCAGGCCTGGATAAGTCGCAGCACCTGGTCGAGGCCGACATAGCGGCCCACGGCGCGGTAGAGGCCGAACTTGAGGTTAAGGCCGCTGTGGATCGCGAGCGCGAATGGGAGGAACAGCAGCAGCTCTTCGTAATAAGTCAATGGAGCCCAGCGGGCAAAAAGGACCAGCGATGCCAGGGTATAGGCGTTTATGATGATGCAGGCGTCTACGAAGATCGCCAGCGGCTGCCGCTTGAGTTGGCTTATGGATTTCATACTCTTCCTTGTGGCTCCAGCCCTGCCAGTGGCTCTGCCTGAGTTTGCCATGGGCAATCCAGCTTTAAACAACGCCTTGACTATTTTTCCTGCAACCCGGCTCCCGCAAACATGCTACAGCCGTTCACCAGATATTCGAGGAAAAAGGCGCATGCCCTGCCACAGAGCGTCTATCCGCTTCTGAAGGGCAAGAGCAGCGTCCTGAAGATGATCTCCAGGTCGAGGATGATGCCGTGGTTGTAGACATAATCAATGTCCAGCGCCAGCTTGCGCGGCATGATTTCTTCGACGTATTTCCGCTCATAATCATCAACGTCAAGCATGGCTGATTCTTTACTGAATGACAGCTGGGAAGGCCCGGTGATGCCCGGCCTCACGTCCAGGACGCGCTTCTGTTGTTCGGAATAAAGACTAACGTACGCCGGATCTTCGGGGCGAGGGCCGACCAGGCTCATGTCACCCTTCAGCACGTTGATGAGTTGGGGCAGCTCGTCCAGTCTGGCTCTCCTGATGAACGCTCCTATGCGGGTGACGCGTTGGTCGTTGTCGCGGGTCAAAGGAGGCCCCATGTCGTCGGCACCGGCAACCATCGTCCGCAGCTTCAGCATATCGAACTCACGGCCGCCCAGGCCGACGCGCCTGGCGCGGTAGAAAGCCGGGCCTTTGGAGGTCAGCTTGACGGCTATCGCCGATAGCAGCATCACCGGCGCGCTGACCAGCAGCAGCGGCAGGCCCACGGCTATGTCGATGATCCGTTTCATCAGGGCAGCCGTGTTTTGCTGATCGCGCAGAGATAGTGGCTGCGCAGGAAAGGCAGCTTTTCCAGCAGCATGGCGGCTACCTGTGAGCGAGGGGCGACCAGTCGCGCGAGCGGCGGCGCCAGCGTCACCTTGCGCAGGTCGATTTCACAGCCCGGGAACAGATCGAGGATCTCCCGCCGGCGGACGCCGCGGACATCCCTGTTTGCGGGACTGCTGATGAAATAGTCATACCAGACGATCAAGCCGGACGGTCTGAGCACCCTGATCATCTCGGAAGCAACCCGCTTCCTGACTGCCGGGTCCAGGATGGAGGTGAACATCACGAACTGGCAGACGAGGTCGAATGAGCTGTCCGCGTAGGGCAAGCGCTCGGCGCTTCCCTGGCGCAGGTCGATATTGGGGCTGAGCGCGCGGCCCTGCTCGATCCGCTCCTCCATGATGTCGATACCGTGGATACTTGAAGGCGCAGCGCCGTACTTGATGAAGTTGCGCAGCTCCGAGCCGCCTCCGCAACCGACTTCGAGTATCTCCAGCCACTGGAAGCTGCCTATGCCATGGTCCCTGAACAGTTTCAGGACGGCCTGCTCCTGCCTTTGCAGGTGGAAGGCGGTGGCGGGGTTGAGCCACGTATAGGTGGAACCGCTGTCGCGGGTACGCCGCCCTTCATAGACCTCCCTGATCCTTTTCTCCTCGGAGCCTTTCACCTCATGCCGCCTTGGCGATCACCGGCAGGCCACGAATGAAGCCCAGCGCGTATGAAAGGTGCAGTGTCGCAAAGGCGAGCGGCAGCATGAAGCAGGCTGCTCCGTTCCTGGTCACTGCCTTCAGCGTTACCGCCAGGGAGACGGCAAGATAGGCTGCCAGCAAAGAAAGCGGCAACCAGGCTGCATCCCGGTGGACCAGGCCAGCGAGCACAGACGCGGCAAAGACTGTGAGCGCGAGCGCTGGGGCGATATGCCTGCCGGACGGCAGGCGGCCGTGTTTCTTAAAGATGCGCGTCTTCCAGCGGCCATACTGGTAGTACTGCTTCCAGAGCGACCTGAGCGTAGTCCGGCTCCAGTAGGATGATCTGATCGATGGGTCCAGGTAGATCCTGCCCCCGCTTCTCGTCAGGCGGAAATTGAACTCATCATCCTGGTTCTTGACCAGCTCCTCGTCGAATAGGCCGATGCGGTCGAATACCTCGCGGCGGTAAGCGCCGAACGCCACCGTGTCAACGTAACCGGGTTTGTCAGAAGTGCGGAAACGGGCGCCGCCGACCCCGAAAGGCGACGACATGGCCAGGGAGATGACGCGGCCCGTGGCGCTGTCGCTTATAGTCTCGATGCGGCCACCGACGCAATCGGCGCCGGTCTGAGCCAGCGCCTCGACGTTGCGGCGGACGAAGTCGGGTTCGACGTAGCTGTGGCTGCCAAGGATGACGACCACGCCGCCCTTCGAGTGCAATATGCCCGTGTTCAAAGCATTCGGGGTCACCCTTGCAGGATTATCCAGCAGCGTCACCGGAGGGGTGCCTCTGGCGAAGCGTGAGACTATCTCGCGTGAGCGGTCACTGGAGAGGCCGTCCACCACGAATATCTCGAGCCTGCCGGCCGGGTAGTCCTGCCGGGTCAGGCTGCTCAGGCACCGCTCGATATGGAGTTCTTCATTCAGCATCGGTATCACAACCGACACCAGCGGTTCCTGCTCAGATTCTCTTCCTGTGGCGTCCACGGGAGTCATACGGATTCCACCATGTATTTGAGTTTGTTGAGAATGCGGCGCCAGAAACGCCAGTTGATGCCGCCGGACCTGAGTGAGTAGTAGCTCTGGATGATAAAACCCTTGAGGCGCTGGTGCTTCATGCGCCGTTCGGATATGCCCGGCAGCCGCAGGCTCATGTCCCAGACACCCTTGACCCCGCCCCGGACCAGGTCGTGGCGAGCCACTATGTCGTACATGCGCGACCCCGGAAAAGGCGTGGCGAATTGCCAGGACATGTAGTCCAGCAGGCCGCTCTTCATCATCCTGCGGGTGGTGCGGATGGTATGGTCTACCTCGTCAGCCGTCTCCCAGCGCAGCTCGCCATCCTCCTCCCAGACCTGGTAGAGCATCAGAAAGCCATAGACGCTGATGCCGGCGCGCTTGAGTGTCCTGCAGGCGGATATTACGTCCTCGACCTTGATGTGTTTCTCGATGCCGTCCAGGACACGCTGGTTCCAGCTCTCGATGCCGAGGTGCACCATCCAGCAGTTGATGCTCACCAGCGCAGCGGCGAGCTCGTCGTCCACCTTGTCTGCTCTCAGGTTGCACTGGAAATACAGATCAGTGTGGCCCAGGGCGGCGATGGCGCGGCAAACCTCCAGTGACCACTTCAGGTCCGCGTTGAACTCGTCTGCACGGATATAGAGCTCGCGCACGCCGCGGCCGTACAGGTAATCCACTTCCGCGGCGATGCTCTCAGGTGCGCGCATCCTCAGCCAGGGCCTGGCGCTCTTCCACACCGGGTTTGAGCAGAAGACGCAGTCATAAGGGCAGCCGCGAGAGGTGAGGATGCAGGTGCCGGGCTTGTTCTTGCAGAGCTGGTTGCCCATGTAATCGCCCAGGTCCACGAGGTCCCAGGCTGGCATGGGGATATCGGCGATCGGCAGGAACCCCCGCGGTTCACTGAATACGATCTCTCCGTCATGGCGGTAGGCAAGGCCGGGTATCGAGCCCCAGTCATCGCCGCCGGCCATGATGTGCCCTACGACCTCCAGGAACGTCTGTTCTCCCTCGCCGACGACGCAGATGTCGGCTTCGCAGTTTTCCATAACCTCGGCGGGCAGAGCGGTGGGGTGGGGGCCTCCGGTTATGATCGGGAGGCGGGGTAGCCGCTCCCGCACCCTGTTGATCAGTTCATAGGAAAGCTTCTCCATGCAGGTGGCGAACGAGACCCCGTAGACGTCAGGCTCCAGGCTGGCTATGCGCTCTACATGCTCACCGATGTCGAGGGACCCGACATAGATCAGTTCGTGGCCGGGGAGCCGCTCCCGCAGATAGCCGAAGAGGCTCAGCACGCCGATGTTCGGGTAGCTGATCATGTCTGCCTGCCGGTCGCCGGTCAACGGCGGGTCGGCGAGAACGATCCTCATGCCTGCTCCTTCAACGCGGTTTCGTCCTGCGGTTCAGCCTCCGGTACAAGGGATTGCTGACCAGCTTGGAATAAGAATATACGAGGAAGTGCCTGAGTTTAAGGTTGCCCTTGGTGAGCACATAGACTCCCCGCACCAGCCTGCCCATCCTGCGCCCGCCGAACTTCATCCCCAGGATCTCCTCGGCTCCCGCGCGGGCTGAGTCATAATCGACACCCTTTATCTTCTCCTTCTCCGGGGAGAAGGAGAGCAGGTCATCGGGGTCCTTTACCAGGGACAGGTCGTTCTTCTCGCAGTATTCGTAAAGGTATGACCCCGGCAGCGGCGTGAAAAATGCCACGCTGGTGAAGTAGGGGCGGGCTTTTTGCGCCAGCTCGACGGACGCTCTGATGTCGGTCGGGGTCTCGGTGGGCACGCCGAACATGAAGCTGCCCCCGAACATGATGCCCTGCCTGCGGCAGATCTCGGCGGAGCGGAAATTGTCCTCGACGCTGCAACCCTTCTGGAGGAAGTCAAGGATCCTCTGGCTGCCGCTCTCCCAGCCCATCAACACCAGCTTGAGACCGACATCCCGCAGGGCGGCGAGGGCGTCCTCGTGGCGGCAGAGGGAGGACGCGCGTGTCTGGATCATGATGTCCGCGCCTATGCCCGAACGGCCGTAGAGATCGCAGAACTCGTGGACCCATCCGGGCCTGGCCAGGAAGTCAGAGTTGTAGAACTTTATGCTGCGGTAGCCCCAGCGGTGGTGCAGTTCCGAGAGCTCTTCCAGCACACGTTCCGGGCTGCGGTAGCGCATCCTTTTGCCGAACATCTTCTCAGCGTGGGGGGCGCAGAAGCCGCAGCGAAAAGCGCAGCCGCGGCAGGTGACCATGGTGACCATGGGGGGCTTGAAGATGCCGGGATAGTTGGCCATGCGCACGGTGCGGGCGTAGTCGTAAAGCTCACGGTCCTCGAAGGGCAGGTCGTCAAGCACGGGGCTGGCGCCATGGATGAGCCTGGGCGGAGTCCTGCCCGCGCAGATGTCGTCCAGGAGTTCCCTGAAAGCGATCTCGCCCTCGCCGACCACCACGTGATCGACCAGGTCATCGCGCGGCAGGTCGGCGGGCAGGGCGGTGGGGTGGGGGCCGCCGATGACGGTCCTGACCGACGGGTTGGCCGTTCGTGCTGACTCCAGCGCCCGGGCGACGTTCTTGTGGTCGCAGCTGCGCATGGTGATGGCGACGACGTCCGGCCTGGCCTCCTTCATGCGCCTGTCAAAATCCTCCCAATCCTTGAGCTGGCGCACGTCGAGCAGGGAAATATCAGCATAACCATGAGACTTCACGTAAGCGCTGATGGAGCAAAGCCCGTGGTTGATCACTGAGGACCAGTGGGAGTCACGGTAAGAGTCGAAGCTGTCCGGCCCGAAGCCGGGGTCCACCATGATGATCCTGGGATCGCTGTTCATGGCGTCACCACCGACTTCTCGCTGACGAGTTGCTCATAAAGGGATTCCATGCGGGCAGCGGTGTCTTTCCAGTCGTACCTGTCCAGGACCAGTTCACGTGCTGCCTGGCCCATGCTCCTGCGCAGGGAAGCATCACCGGCCAGCTCGAGAATCCTGGCAGCGGCCCCATCGGTATCCAGCGGGTCCACCAGGAAACCGGTCTCGCCGTCGACGACGACCTCAGGCAAGCCGCCGACATCAGCGACGACCGAGGGCATGCCGCAGGCGGAGGCCTCGACGACGGATACGCCAAAAGTCTCTGACTCAGGAAGCGAGACGAAGACATCGATCTGGTCGAAGAAATCCATCACTTTCTCATGGGGCAGGTTGCCGACGAAGGTTATCCTGTCTGAGACTCCCAGGTTGTGTCCGAGCTCCTTCAGGCTTTGCTCCAGCGATCCGCCGCCGACGATCAGGAGCGAGATGCGAGGATCGGTGCTGGCAGCGATCACCTTTCTGAAGGCCTTGATCAGGCGGTCGATGCCGTAGTTCTGCTCCAGTATCTTGACCGTGCCGACCACCACCGGGCGCGTGTCGTCGTAATCCCTGCCCCTGGGAGAGAAGCGGTCGCTGTCGACCCCGAAGGCGATAGTGTCGATGCTGGTGCCCTGCGGGCAGTAGGCCTGGGTAGCTGCGGCCAGGAATCTGCTCGTGGCGGTGACGCGGTCGGCACGCTTCAGGTTGAATCTGAGCAGTTTCCGGTAGAAGAGGGAGCGCTCAGGCAACACCACAACCTCGGAGCCGAGAGAGGATACCACCAACGGGTGGAAACCGCTGCAGGCGCCGGCGAAGGCATAGCTCGTAGCCAGGAAGGCGTGCAGCACATCGGGCCTTATCCTTTTCACGAGACGGCGCACCGAGTGGGCGCAGAACAGGTAGGCGACTTTCTGGAACCTGCCCCTGCCGGCGTGGAGAAGGTCGATCTCACTGTCCATGTATGGCGGCGGCACGTGGTGTACCGTGGCGCCGGGGATGTCATGAGGGCGGAACGAGATCACGTGTACCTCATCTCCGCGATCGGCGAAGTGCCTTACCCATTTTTGCGTATGGGGGCTCTTGGCGTCTGCCAGATAACAGATCTTCATCGGTTAGAGGACCTTTCGAGTTCCATGATCTTTTCGGAAATCACATCGACACGCTGCTCCCAGGTGTTCATGCGTGCCAACTCGGTGCGGCGTTCGGTCGCTTCAGGGCTATCCTCGGCCAGCGCATCGCCGATCAATTCGAGCATCTCATCCATGTTCGCGCCGACATAGACAAGGTCACGCAGACCGTCCAGCGCCCTGATCGCCGGTGCGACCACCGGTTTTCCCGAAGCCAGGTATTCGAAGAGCTTGGTTGGAGAGATATTGCGGACGAAATCGTTGAGCACGTATGGTATGAGGCAAACGTCGAAACCCTTCACATAGGTCGGCAGCTTTTCCACCGGCCTGTTCCCCAGCAGGTATATGTTCTCTTTTCGTTCGAGCTCCGGAAAAGCCTTTCGCGCCGGGCCGACGAGGACGAAACGGGCTCGCGGGTAACGGTCGGCTGCCCGGAGCAGCAGCTCCGTGTCGAGACGGTCATCAAGGACGCCGCTGAAGCCGATGACCTGGTTGCCGTCATGGATGCCAAGCTCTGGAGCCACGGGCGTGTGCTTCTGTTGAACGCGGAAATAATGCTCGAAATCGACCCCGTTCGGGACATTCATGATTTCCGACGCCGCGCCCCTCTTATTCTCGAAAACCTGCTTGGAGCAGGTCACGGTCAGATCAGCGGAGCCTAGCATGCGCTGCTCCTGGGAAGCGATTACCTGGTTTCGTCCCCAGGGCACCGCTTCGAACTCATCGATGCAGTGGTAGAGGACGAACGACTCATCGAGCTTACCCACAAGCTCGACGGCGGTGGGCAGATAGATCCAGAGCAGGGGGTCGGTGAAACCGGCCTTCACTGCCGCCCTGCGGGTCCAGGAAAGGACCAGGCGTTGGCTGGCGCGGTTGATGAGGTCGACGGAGCGCTTGAGGGGCGGGGCCGGGGGGCAGGTGGTGATCCAGAGGTTGTCACCTTCGCGCCTGACGCCATGCCGAAAAGCCGTGAGCTTGCTCCAGCGTTCAGGGTAGCGGAACGGAAGGTAGGACATGGGTGGCTCCACGTAGAGCACCCTGTTCTTGCGCGCCAGTACCCGCATGAACTGCTGGTGTGTGATCCAGGGCGAGTCCCAGTACCCGGGCGAGATGCAGATTATGTCCCTGCCCTCGATCATCGGTTAGCACCTCGTCTTGCAAGTATCCTTCCGTACAGTTCGATACAGCGCTCAGCGGCGTCATCCCAGGAATATTTCCCTGCCTGTTCGAATCCGGCGGCGCCTATGCTTGCAGCCAGGCTGCGGTCGTCCATGAGCGCACCGATGGCGGCGGCCATATCAGTCACATCGTACGGGTCGATGAGGATGGCCCTGCCGCCGGCGATCTCTTCCATGGCTGAATCGCGTGAGGTTATCACCGGCGTGCCGCAGGCCATCGATTCGATCACCGGCAGGCCGAAACCCTCGTTTAACGACGGGTAGATGGACGCCAGCGCGCCACGGTAGAGGCCCGGCAGCGCATCGTCGTCGACGTAGCCCGCGAATTCGATGAAATCCCCATAGCCCTTATCATCACTATATCGCATGAGGGCGCTGCCGACCTCCGCCAGCTCTCCCGTAATCACAAGGCGAACGCCAGACGCGTTGACTTCTCTCGCCAAAGCGAAGGCGTCCACCATGCGCCTGAGGTTCTTGCGCATCCCCAGTCCGCCTGCGTACAGGAAGTATTCATTGCTACTCGACTTGCTGACGGGAGACGCGTGGGTATCTGCTAGCAGAGTCTCCCGGAAGTTGTCAGCAAGGCCGTCATAAATGACATGCACCTTCTCCCGGGGGATATCAAGATAACGCATGATCTCGCCACGTGAATATTCAGAGATGGTGATCACTGCATCTGCACGCCTGGCCATTATCCGCGCCAGGTTGTTATGGTACGCGCGCGTCCAGGCAGAATGTCTTCCCGAAGGAAGGAAGGTATCCAAGTCATGGATGGTCACGATGAACGGCTTCCTGGTGAGGGCTGGCTCGACGTAGTAGGGGAAGTGAACGAGATTCGGCTTCTGGCGCGCGATGGCGGCCGCCAGAGAGAACTGCTCGTAGATAAGCGACCCCAGCCGCCCGCCGGCGGGAAACCTGACAGCGCCGACCTCATGGATGTGAACGTGATCGTAGCCCGTAAACTCATCCAGCGAAGAGGCGTCGCTGGTGAAAAGGCAGAAATCATAACGGGAACCCTGGCCGATCAGCGCGGAGAGCAGCGACCTCGAGTAAGTGCCCAGGCCGGTCCGGGATGAGGAGATAAAACGGGTGTCAAAGCCCACGGTGGTCACGAGACTGTTGTGTTGTGGCGCGTGAAGGCCGGGCGAGCCAGCGACAGCGCCAGATCCAGGTCGGCGCGGCCGAGCGCCCGCAGCAGGATAAGCGCCAGCAGGTAGATGGCAGCGCCGGCAGCTACCAGGACTCCCAGCGGCAGGAACCCGAGCAGAAGCAGGCAGACCGCCATAAAGCCGCCGGCAATCACGGGTTTATAGATCGCCGGGAGCAGCCTGAGACTGCCGATGCTGCGACCGAACAGGAAAAAGAACAGGGCTGACGTCACGATCTCGGTCGCGGTAGTGGCTATGCTGGTCCCGACCGCCCCGTACGGGGGTATGAGCACGAGGTTCAGCATCACGTTGACGATGATGCCGACCCCGGTGACAAGCACACTCAACGACTGGCGGCCGACAGCGTTGAGCCCCACTGGGCAGACACAGTTGAGGAAGATCAGGACCATCGCCCAGATTATTATCCTGAGGGGCAGCACCGACCCGGAGTAGGCGTCGCCGAACAGCAGCAGGATGATCCTGTCCGCCAGCACCATCGTTCCGAAACCCACGGGTATCCCGATCATCGCCATGTAGCGCAGGGTCTTGCCTGACGCGCTCAGGACAGCCTCCCTGCCCGTAGACGATATCCTCGACAGGGTGGGGTAGACGGCGCCCATGAAGGCGGCGGGCACGAACAGGAGCGACTCCATCAACCGGTAGGCTGCGGCATATGAACCGACCATGGTCTCATCCTTCATCCATGCCAGCATGATGAAATCGATCTTGAAATAGATGACGAAGAACAGCCCCAGGAACATGAAGGGCAGAGCCTCACGCGCCATCACGAGCGTATCCCTGGCGCCGGGTTTAGCATACAGCCCGCGGAGCCTCATACGCGCGACCGCGGTCATTGCAGCAGCGAGCACGGAGACCGAGATCACATAGGTCCATGCCACCCCTTCGAGGCCGTAGCCAGCCAGGAGCACCAGCGCGATCAGACCCAGGCGCAACAGTTCTCCCAGGGAATTGGCCAGGGCAGTATAGGCCATCCTCTCCAGCCCCATGAAAAGGGCGATCAGCGAATGGTAAAAGCCGGCGGGCAGCATCGCGAACGTCAGTATGATGATGATTGTGGCGCTCACAGACGAGAGGCCGGTCAGCCTCAGCGCCGCGATGGTGATTGGTAACGCTGCCAGCGCCAGTGACGCTTTTATCAGGGAGGCGCTCGTGAACAAATATGGTATCCTGCTGTGGTCCCGGGCGACCTCGCGGATCATCAGCTGGTCGAGCCCCAGCTCGACGAAAAGTGAAACGATCCCGGTCACCGCCAGCGCCAGCGACAGAATGCCGAAATCATCGACTTCGAGGATGCGCGCCAGCAGGATGACCCCGGCGAAGGCAGCCAGCTTGGCGAAGACCTGAGACGCCAGCAGCAGCGTAGAATTCCTGGCGGTAGTCACTGATCCGGAAACCAATTTCCCTCTCCTCAGCTGAGGCTGTTCATCGCTTTTCGGCAATTACGAGGACACCCTGGGCATAGTCCATGTCCATCAAGCGATATATCATCTTCTGCACTGGCGCTATCAACGTTCTCCTGATCAGATGGCGGGCTGTGCTGGATGACGTGCCTGGAATGAATTGACGGTAGACTTCGACAGGTTTTGCGAAACCGATGCTTACCAGCAGCGCCCAGAGGTCCCTCGCCGGCCACGGCCTGACGTGTGTGATATCGCTGCGCCAGATGTGGTTTGGGTGATCAGCGTTGGGTGTTGATATGAACAGCACGCCTTCACTATTGAGCAGGTCGTATGCATGCCGCATGAACCTCAACCCGTATTCGATATCGAGATGTTCCAGCAGTTCAAACATGCAGATGCAATCATACTTCCCGCTCATCGATAGAAAGTCGTTACTGTCATGACCGCTACCCGAATCGACACTCCCGTATTCGCCTTTGAACCCGGCGTCTCTGAGGATCGGCAACAGGCCCCGGTCGTTTGCGCCGACATCCAGCAGCGAAACCCTGTCGCCGATCCGACTGACCAGCAAGCGCGCCACATCCGAGCCAGGCCCCATGCGCCAGCTGCCGGTAACCAGACCAGCTCCGGGATATTCCTTCTTCAGGCTATAGAACGCGCCGTAATCTGAAATCGCTGGATCAGTCATTTCCCGACCACTTCTTTCTGAAGATGGCTCTGTTGCGCTTGCTTAACTCGAACGTGCCGATTGAACTGTTGAAATAATCGATTGTTGTGTCCATCGAGCTCACACCGGATGTCCCATGATGGGTAATGCCCGACCGGGGCACGACGAGACATTTATAACCGGCTTCCCTGACTGAAAAAGAAAAGTCTATCTCTTCGACACCGGCAGGTGTATAAGTGACATCGAAACCTCCTGCCTGGTCGAAAACCGGTCTCTTTACCATGAAGGCGTAGCCGGATATCGCGTCTGCTTCCTCCATATCCTCCTGACCGACATAACGCCCTGGCTCCAGGTCGGTCCACAGGGCTCCTTCCGGACCGACCTGGCCGATGTCGTCCCGGGCCGTGAGCGCATCGCGCAGAATGGCGATGCTGTCATGCTTTATCGCGACATCATCGTTCAGGAAGCAGAGGAACTCACCTTCTGCCATCATGGCGCCCATGTTCCAGGAGCGGGCCACGCCGGCATTGACGCTGTTCAGGCAATACTTGTCTACGCGGCTGTCAGCGGCAATGAGCCCGACCAGGTCATCTTCGCGCGAATTGCAGACGACTATGACCTCGGTTTCGACGCCCTCGGTCTTTACCAGGTCTTCCAGCAGGTCTGAGATATTGCGCCGCGGCGCCAGCGGGTAGCGTAGACGGCGCTTGCGCTTCAGTTCGAGGACCGGCACGATAATGCTCACCAGGCCTTCTTGCCAGTGGTGGTATCTTTCCTGCCCATCCATCAACTGTCGTCCCGTCCGTGGGCGCATTCTTCGATCTTGCGCCAAAATTCCGCGGCTGCACCTTCGAGGTTCCCTGGGTCGCTGATGTCGAAATCGAAGGACGTCGCTCCGACATTCGCGTTAGTTACGAGGTTGCAGCCGCAGAGGGCGGCTTCGATGACCACGCGGCCCATGGGCTCGGGCCAGCGTGGCAGAAACACGAAGTTGATTGCGCGATTCATGTAAACGGGCATGTCTCTGTAATCGACCCGTCCGACACGATAGCCGAAGGCGTCGTCCTCCCTCAGCGAGTCAGGACCGACGAAGACGATGTTCCCATCCGGATAACAGCGCCTCATGTTCTCAAGCCCCTTGGCTTCATTCAGCGGCCCGACGAACAGATTCTCAATATCCCTTGTACGCCCTTCGTCGAAAAAAACCGAAGTATCGACAGTCGGCCTCATTTCAAAGTAATCGCCAAGCGTCTCCACGCCGATCACACGCTGCACAGTCTGTCGGTGCAGCGGCGAGAGGAAGACGTTCAGCAGCGAGTTGGTGTATATGCTCCTCGAAAGGGAGGAGAAACATCCCCGGCGCCTGAACATGCGATGCTTCTGAACGTCCAGACTGCGCTTGTAGGGACAACGCTCGCCGTCGGTGTCGCCATTACAGAGGAGGTAGGGGAGGTCGCAGATATCCACATAGGCATTGTCCAGGTGGATATAAGGCTCTTCCTTGATGACCCTCTCGACAAGATCCGACGGCAGGCGATGGCGGGCCGACGGCTGGTTGTAGATGTCGGACAGCAGGTAGATATCCGCCTCGGGAAAGAAGTTGTGCTCCTGCTCCGGCCAGGCGGCGCTGACCCTGACTTCATGACCCATTGACTCGCCGGCGAGGATGAGCTCCCTGTTCACCATCTCGCCGCCGCCGCTCGCCTTGAGCGGATTGATCTGCGCCAGGAAGTTGACCTTGAGGCTCATGATGAAAAACGCTCAAGAACCGACTTGAGAACCGTCGCGGCCACGGCTGCGTCATCATCGCTCATGGACGGATAGATGGGCAGGGAGAGCGCCGCATCAGCTGCCTTCAGGGCGTTAGGGAAGTCCCCGGGGGCGAAGCCGAAGGTCTCGCGATAATACGGGTGCAGATGCAGCGACCTGAAATGGACGGATACGCCGACGTTCAGGCTTTCCATTGCCTGGGCTACCTGGTCGCGTGAGACGCTCAGTGAATCGAGATCCAGCACCACGACGTACAGGTGGTGGGCCGGTTCGCGATCATCCCTGCTCCCGTCGATGCGAGCAAGCGGCAGGCCGGCCAGCATGCTGCCGTACATCGCCGCGATCTCGCTCCGCCGCTCCCTCATCTGGCTCTCCCGGCCCAGCTGCACGCAGCCTATTGCGGCCTGTATGTCGAACATATTGTATTTAAATCCCGGCACCACCACTTCATAGTATGAGTGGCCCTCCCTGCTGTAGCGTTTCCAGGCGTCTGAACTCATGCCGTGCAGGCTGAGCACGCGTACCATGTCTGCCAGTTCACTATCATTGGTCGTAAGCATCCCCCCTTCGCCGGTGGTGATGTTCTTGGTGGCGTAAAAGCTGAAGGCGGTGAACGGTGAGATGGAGCCGATCATCTTCCCGCCGTAGCTGGCCCCCAGCGCGTGGGCGGCGTCCTCGATGACAGTCAAACCGTATTCCGTAGCAAGGCTTCCTATCCGATCCATATCGCAAGGGATCCCGCCGAAATGCACGGGGATGACAGCTTTGGTCCTTTCCGTGATTCTGGCGGCTATCTCTTCCGGGTCGATGTTCAGTGACGCGGGGTCGATATCGGCGAACACCGGGCGTGCGCCGGTATGGATGATGGTATTGGCGGTGGCGGCGAAGGTATAGGGTGTGGTGATCACTTCATCTCCAGCTCCTACGCCTGCGGCTAGCAAAGCGAGGTGCAGCGCCGCAGAGCATGAGTTGAGGCCTACCGCATGATGCGACCCTACGTGTGCAGCGAACATCCTTTCAAAATCTGCGGTTACTTCACCGCGAGTAAGCCAGCCAGATCTCAGGACCTCGAGGACGGCTCGTTCCTCCTCATCCCCTAATATGGGACGATGAAACGGGATATATTCTTCCGCTGCGGGCAGCCCGTGAAGCCCGCGTGATGCCATGTTGCGCTCCATTCCCACTCAGCTTGCCTCCTGGATGGCTGAAACCGGGACCTCCCGGTTTATCCTGCTGATTATTTGCGGCAGGGCGACCGCCAGCCCGATGAAATATGCGCCCTCCATGTTGGATATGCGGTTCACCAGCAGCGTCATTATCATGAGGGAAGCCAGCGCTATCCCAAACCCCAGGGATATGGCGCTCAGGGTACGCTGACCGGCATGGAAGGACATCCTGATCAATTGCCAGCAGGTGGCGGCGATCCCCAGGTAAAAGACCGCCATTCCGGCGAGCCCGGACTTGAGCAGCAGCCAGAGGTGACCGTTGTGGGCCCAGTTTACGCTGGTGGCGCCGCGGAACTCCAGGAAGTCGAAGCTGGCCCCCAGGCCGTTGCCGAGCACTAGATGTTCCTGTGCCTGGTCGATGAGAGCCTTGCTCTCCATTATCCTGTAGTTGAGGTTGCCTGCCCCTGTATATGGATTGGGTTCAAGGCGGCGGGACATCAGCTCGCCGAGGTCATACGTGTTGCCCCCGAACGTGATCATGGACGATACAGCAAGGGCCAGGATGCATATGAGCAGGACAGCGACGCCGATGCGCACCACCTGCCTGCCGGCGGTGCGCATTCCCAGAAGCATCACCAGGAGGATAGCGACAAGAACCGTGGCCCAGTTGGTCCTGGTGAGGCTGATGAACAATCCGTAAAGGGTAAGAACGAAAGCAGCCGACAGCCAGGCGATATACCTGCGCTCCCGGAAGAACAGCGCGAATGAGGCTATCAGGGGCATGGACAGGACAAAGAAGGTGTCAGCGCCATTGAGGATGGTCCTTTGGCCCCCGAGCTCTCGGCTGGCCGTTGTGCTTGCCTGCCATAGTTGGGAATAACCCTCGCTGAAATGACTCACGAAAAAGCTGATATAGATGGACTTGAAGCCCGCAACAGCCGTGGCGGCGATGAGAGCGATGGACGCCAGCCACACGTCCCTGGGCGTCCGCAGCTCGACGATGGCCCAGAAGTAGGCCAGCACGATGAAGAAAAGCACGTGCAGCTCATTGCGAACCAGGCTCAGCGAGTTGCCGTAATATACGCCCAGGGCGGTGGCTAGCACCAGCCAGACGAATATCAGCAGCGCCGGCACAGAAGGGTAGGAAAGGTCGCGACGGCCGGCCAGTACCTTGGCGATAGTGGGCGCCAGCGCCGGCAGCAGCAGTACGTCCGCCAGGTTGATGCTTGCCCCGCCGATATTGAGGCCTGAAGATACACCGATCCCCATGACGATGAAGATCACCAGAGGCGAAACCACCGCGAGCCAGGGATAACGTGCAGCAAGGAAGGCGGTCAGCGCCGACAGGGCAAAAATGAAGAACAGCGCCTGGGTGAAACCATGGGCGGCGATCACGTAGCCGGTGAGGATGCCGGCCACCAGCAGCGCTGAGACCCTGGCTAGCGGCCTGCTCCCGCCAAGCTGCGACTGCAGCGTCTGGCTCATCTGGCTCATCAGCGGCTCACCGCCTCTATGAGCGAAGCTGCAACACGTTCCACCTGCGTTTCTGACAGCTCCGGGCCGATGGGCAGAGACAACACCTCACCAGTGGCCTTCTCAGCCTCAGATAGTCCGGCATCAGGCACCAGGGCTGAATCGAAAAGTGGCTGCCGGTGCAGCGGCACCGGGTAATAAACGGCTGTCGCGACGCCTGCGGCCGCCAGCTCTTCTCGCACGCGTTCCCTTTCGCGGACCCGGACCGTATACTGGTGGTATACATGCTCCGAACCATCGCTGACCGCGGGGGTGACAATGCCTTCATGCCCTGCCAGCAGGCTGTCATAGAGGCACGCGTTCTCACGGCGCTTCAGGTTCCAGCTGTCGAGGTGCGGCAGCTTTACCCTGAGGAAGGCCGCCTGCAGCTCGTCGAGGCGGCTGTTCAAACCCAGTTCCTCGGAATAATACTTCCTGGCGGCGCCATGAACGCGCAGGCTGCGCAGGCGCGCGGCCGCAGCTTCGTCGTCGGTGATTACCATGCCGCCGTCGCCGAAACACCCGAGGTTCTTGCTGGGGAAGAAACTGATGGCGCCGGCATCTCCGAGGGAGCCGGTCCTTTTTCCGCCCAGGGTAGCACCCAGAGCCTGGGCGTTGTCCTCGATCAGCAGGAAATCATGCCTGTCGGCCAGCGCGCGGAGTCGCTGGAGGTCGGCAGCCTGGCCGTAGAGGTTGACCGCGATGACAGCCCTGGTCCTTCCGGTCAGGGCAGATTCAACCGCTCCGGGATCGATATTGAACGTATGCGGGTCGATGTCGGCGAACAACGGGCGCGCTCCGGCAAGCATGATGCTGTCCGCGGTGGCGCAGAAGGTGAATGGCGAGGTTATCACGTCGTCGCCCGGACCAACGCCGTAAGCCCTGAGCGCCAGGTGGATGGCATCCGTGCCGGACGCGACGCCGACGGCATGGCCTGTGCCGCAGTACGCAGCGATCTCCTCTTCCAGGGCCGCCACGTTGGCGCCCAAAATGAAACTGCCTGAGGAAACGACATCGCGGTAGGCAGCCTCCAGCTCTTCCGACAGCGGCTCATGCAGGGCGTCCAGATCCAGAAAGGGGATCTGCCTGTTTTCTGCCTTTTTCGCATTCGCTTCCATATACCCTGCCTGTCTGTCTTACCCTGGCCGGTCCGTCAGCTTCTTTTCAGTATCAGCGATGTGCTCTTCGAGCCTCTGCTCCGGGGGCACGTCTCCTCTGATCCTTGCCGGGACTCCCATCACGACCTTGCCCGGCGCCACATCCGATGTAACCACCGCTCCGGCGGCCACTACGGCGTCACTGCCTATCTCTATGCCCGGGAGCAGCGTCGCGTTGGCCCCGATGCGAGCGCCGTCCCGTATGACTGGACCGCGCATCGCCTTCAGACGGGCCTCGGTCCTCCCCAGGAAATTGTCGTTGGTCGTCACGGCGTGGGGGGCGATGAAGACATGATCGCCAAGGGAGGCATAGGCGGTCACGTAACAGCCGGTCTCCAGCTTGCAATAGCGGCCCACACCGGTGGAGTTCTCGATGCAGACACCGCGCCCGACGATCGTGTTCTCCCCGATGCTCACGTCCTCACGCACCGTAGCCTGGTCGGCCACGACCACGTAGTCGCCGATGGAGCTTCCGCGATATATCACCGCTGCGGTTCCCACGATGCAATCGCGGCCCAGCCGGGTTGCGGGCAGATCCACGGCCGTTCTGTCGAAGGCGCTGGTCCGGGCCCTGTATGGCTTCCTGCCGATCACGGCATAGTCGCCGATGGACGTCCCTGGACCGACCACGGTACCATCGTAGACGATGGCGCCTTCGCCCACGGCGCAACCTTCTCCGAGAACGGCTTCAGCGCCGATGATGCAGCTCCGGGACAGGCGGCAGCCTGCGCCTATTTCCGCGGTACTGTCGATATTCGCACCCGTTTTCATCAGGCGCCTCCTGTCCCGGCCCGTCCGGCAGCGCCTGTCAGGACCGGCGAGCCTCCGGAATCAAGCGAAGACTGGGCGGCTTCCAGCACACGCAACACATCGGCGCCGTTTACGCCGTCGGTATCCGGCCGTGAGCGCCGCGCGACGCATTCCAGGAAATGAGAGCATTCGACCTTGAGCGGTTCCGCCCGGTCGAAAGGCACCGGCTCGTAGCCATTGCTCCTGATGGCGGTCACGTCATCCCCGGCGACGCCCTTGTCGTAAAGCCTGATCTTTTCCTCGCTCTCGAGGTCGTCGAACACCAGCATCCTGCGGCTGCCGATCAGCACCAGTTTATGGTCCTTGAACGGGTGCAGCCAGCTGACATAGATGTGCCCACGGATGCCTCCGGGGAACACCAGGTTCGTGATCGTCGTGTCAAAGACGTCTTCCTGCAGGTAGGCGCCGCCGCTGGCCGCGACGGACTCCGGCATGCCCGCAATCATCAGCATCACCGATACGTCATGGGGCGCGAAGCTCCAGAGGACGTTCTCCTCACGGCGCACACGCCCGAGGTTCAACCGGTTGGATGACATGTAATAAAGGTCACCCAGCTCACCCGAGCCGATCACTGCACGAACAGCCTTCATCGCCGGGTGGTAATGCAGCAGGTGGCCGACCATCAGGACGCGGCCGCGCGCGGCGGCCAGCCGCTCCAGCTCATCGCCTTCCGCGCTGGCCAACGCCAGTGGCTTCTCCACGAATACGTCCTTACCGGACTCGAGCGCCTGCCGCGCCATGGGAAAGTGGGTTTCCGCCGGCGTGGCCAGGACGACAGCGTCGATATCATCGCTTAGGAGCAGCTCGCTGAAATCCCGGTATCCCGAAACGGTGGGGTAGAGGCCCTCGAATTGCGCAAGGATGGCCTGGTCCCGGTCGCATACGGCTGCCAGCGCGCCCAGCTCGGAGAAGTTGCGGACGAGGTTCTTCCCCCAATATCCGGTACCAACCACTGCGACACGCGGTTGTCTGCTGTCGGCCTTCATATGGAAAAACTCTTCCTGCCGTCATGGGGTATGACGTTGCGCGCGTCCAGGACCAGCCGCGCATTGCGGTACACCAGTTCCCAGTCGACGGCGCTGTGGGGAGTCAGGATGACGACGCAGTCGGCATCAGAAAGCGAGTCCTTTGTCAGCGGGATGCTGTATAAAACAGCCTCCCCGATCATGAAAGAACCGACATGGGGATCATGATAGGTGATCCTGGCGCCCTTCTCGATGAGCAGCTGGGCCACCTTCAGAGCCGGTGACTCCCTCAGGTCCGCCACGTCTGCCTTGTACGCTGCGCCGATTATCATGACGGCTGACCCGCGGATGCTCCGCGAAGCGTCATTGAGCATCTGGGTCACACGGTCCACGACATAGGCCGGCATGCGTGTGTTGACCTTTCCCGCCAGTTCGATGAACTCGGTGGCGAGTCCAAGCTCCCGCGCCTTCCACGAAAGGTAAAAGGGGTCTATGGGGATGCAATGACCGCCCAGGCCTGGACCGGGATAGAAAGGCGTGAAGCCGAATGGCTTGGTGGCGGCTGCGTCGATGACCTCCCAGACGCTGATCCCCATGCTGTTGCAGATGACTGCCAGTTCGTTCACCAGAGCTATGTTCACCGACCGGTACACGTTCTCAAGCAGCTTGGCCATCTCGGCGACCTCGGCGCTCGACAGCTCGACCACCTCTGTAAAGCAGCAACGGTAGAAAGCTGAGGCCGCATCGAGGCTTGCAGGGGTGACGCCGCCGACGAGCTTGGGGGTCGAGCGCGTCTGCTCCATGCCGTTGCCGGGATTGACCCTCTCCGGGGAGAACGCCAGTAAAAAATCGACATCAGGACGGAGGCCTGACTGCTCGAGGATGGGAAGGATGTCATCACGGGTACAGCCGGGGTAAGTGGTGCTCTCGACGATGACCATGCATCCTGGGCGCAGGCGGCGCGACACCGTCTCCGTTGCGGCATGAAGGAAGGATACGTCAGGCACCTGGTTCGGCGTCAGCGGCGTCGGCACGCAAATCACGAAGATATCGGCTCCATCGAGTCCTTTCTCATCACTGACGGCACTGAACCTTCCGTTCTCCAGCGCCGTGCCCAGCTCCGCCTCGCCGAGGTCGGAAAGGTAGCTCTCGCCACGTTCCAGCTGCGCTACGCGATCACCATCGACATCGAAACCGACGACGGTGAAACCGGAACGTTCGGCGTAGATGCAGAGGGGGAGACCGACATATCCAAGCCCGAGCACGCCAACGACCGCCTCGCGGCTGTCGATGCGGCGGCGCAGGTTCAAGATTGAATCATTCACGGTCATGGCCGCGGCTACCTCACCGTCACCGTTAACGCCATCGGTCTGCCGGATCCCCCTGGACGGAGTCTCGGGTCGCATCAACCGTAATGGCCGCTGTAGTAGTAAGAACCGTAGGAGCCTTCGCTGGCTGCGTTGGTTATGACGACGCCCAGGACATTGCACGGGACGGCATTGATGAACTGGTTATTGACGAAATCGAGCGACTTCTTCGTTGTCTGGGCCATCTTGACCACGAGCACCACGCCGTCGACCCTCGAGGCGATGCTGGCGGCATCGCCGACGGCAGCCAATGGAGGGGCGTCGACCAGTACGTAGTCAGCGTACTCGCAGGCCTCCTCGATTATGGCCGCCAGCCTGTCAGAGGCTACCAGTTCACCAGGGTTGGGGGGCAACGGACCGGCGGTGGCGCAGTAGATCGGCATGGCGCCATTGGAGGAAGCGGCTGCCTCAGCCGCGCCTTTCAGGTTCTGGGTGAACTGCGGCATGGAGATCTCCTTGGCGTCGATCATCTGCATCGACTCCCGCAGGGTGCAAGAATCCACGATGGCGTTCGACAGCCCTATGGAGTTCTCCAGTCCCAGGTACTTGTAGAGCATCGGGCGCCTGAGGTCGGCTTCGAGGATGATCACTTTCTTGCCGGCGCGGGCAAGCGTGACCGCCAGGTTTGCGATGGTCGTCGATTTACCCTCGCACGGGTCCGGGCTGGTGACCATGATCGACTTGAGCTTCTGGTCCGGCATCACGTAGCTCAGGTTCGTCTTCAACAGGCGGTACGCCTCTGAGGAAGGGGATGCCGGTTCGCTGAGCGTGACCAGGGGACCGTTGCTCGACCACGGGACCGCAGAAAGCACAGGTTTGCTGATCCGCCGCGTGACCTCATCCGTGCTCCTGATGCGCGTGTCGAACCTGTCGATCGTCAACACCGCGCCGACGCCGAAGATGAGGCTGACGAAGAAAGCTACCACACCCGTCCTCACCGGTTGGGGAGAAGAAGGCGAGGTTGCCGCCGTCGCAGGCTTCACCACCTCGATATCGTTCCCCCGGATGGACTCGATCAGCTTCATCGTTTGCAGCTTCTCGGTCATCACCTGGTACTCGATGGACTGCTTCTGCTCTTCGGGAGTAGCCTCAACCTGCGCTTCGATGGGGGCCCGCGCTTCCCTCAACGCCCTCTGGTCTACTTCGCGACGCCACTCTATGTACTCGGAGGCGAAGGTGTTCGCAACCAGGGCTGCCAGTTCGGGGTCGGAGTCCGTGGCCGTGATCCTGAAAATGTCAGTCTGCTTCACCAGGCCGACATCGACCAGCGATGATGCGTTCTTGCCATCCAGCTCGGATTCGAGCTCCTCGTTCACGCGGTCGACCACCTCAGGCGCGAGAACCAGTTCCGCCGCCGTCTGCAGGGTCCTCTCTGGCTGGTAGCTGACGTCCAGGAAGATATCTGATCCAAGCAGGGCCCGATCCAGGCCGCTGTCACGCTGCATGAGCTCAGTTGATGACTGATAGAGGGGTGTTTCCAGCACCAATGTCGCCGTTACCGCGACGGCTGTGATGGAGAGCACGGAGAGGATGATTACCAGCTTACGGCGCCAGAGCACCTCCAGATAGCCTCTGAGATCAGAACCTCCGGCCCTCATGGTCGAGCTATCCATTTACTTGTTTATCACTCCAGGAATAATGCCATTTACTCTGATATAACCATATATAATATCCGGAAACATTGGAAATCAATCCCTGACTGGAAACTTGGCCTGATGCCCCAGGAAAACACTGATCCCGACACGCTGGCAACTATGAAAAACGCCGCTGCGGCAACGCCTGATCACGGGCATATCTGTTATTGGCTATTATTCGCCGTTGTCTTAATGGAAACCTTTGCTGTTTTCGCTAACGGCGCCTATTTCCTGGTATCCATGACCGTGTGCGTCGTCGGTTCCTGGGCTCTGCTGGCCGGGGCGCTCTACGCCCGCGGGGGCGCTGCGGTCCTTTTTCTCGACCGTGCGGCAGCCTTCCCCCTGCACCTGATGGCGGCCTTCTGGGTATGGGTCGGCGCATCCATCTTCTGGGCTCATGCGCCTGACCTCGCCTGGATCGAGTTCAACCGCACCGGTGGCTACCTTGCCCTGCTGGCAATCGGCATTCTTGTCGGCGCAGCCCGGATGCCGCGGCATCTGCCTCTGTTGCTCTTCCTGCTGGTCACGGTCGCGGGCTCCGCCTACGGGCTCGGCGCCAAACTGTTCCCATCCTTGATCGAGAACACCGACTCTCTCGCGCGCATATCGGTGCCCATGGGCTACACCAACGCCATGGGCCTGCTGGCAGCCCTGGGCGTACCCCTGGCCCTCAGCCTGGCGGTGAACGCCGCCACGGGCTGGTATTACCGGTTGATAGCCGCAGCATCGCTGCCGCTGCTGTTCATTAGCCTTTTTTTCACTGTCTCACGGGGGGCCATGCTCGCTCTCTGCATCGGCCTTCTGGTCATGTTCATGGTCGCGCCGGCGCGTTTGCGGATACTGGCGATGCTGCTGCTGGCTCTCGTTCCCGCGGTGCTCGTATCCTGGTGGGGCAATAACCAGGAGGCCCTGATGCTCGACAAGGCCGATCTGGGGCTGAGGCTGCAGGCCGCCGGGCCGCTGCGCCTTTATACGGCCATCGCCATCGCTTCCGTTTCGCTGACATTCGTGGCGGCGCTGCTCGCCGGAGCCAGGGTGTCGTTCCCGTCATGGGTGAGAAATACCGCAGGCGTCGTCATCATCACCGCGCTGGTTTGCGCTTCAGTCCTGCATGTCTGGTTTTTTCTGGCAGAAAAACCTTCGACAACGGAGTGGGCCCGCGACGCCTATCATGAGTTCACCACAGGGAAGACCAGCAAGCTGGGGGCTGCGCGCCTCCTGCAGGTCGGTTCTCAGGGACGTTTCCGACTCTGGCAGGAAGCCATGGATAACTGGTCCGACAACAGGTTGGCTGGCACCGGCGCACAGTCATTCCCATTGGTTCATCTACAGAGGCAGGATTTCGACTCCCCCTTCGTGAAGCAGCCGCACGGCCTGCCGTTCCGGTTGCTGACCGAGCTGGGCGCGGCGGGCTTCATCATCGGCTACCTGGCAATCGCGGCCATATCCGTATCATCGCTGATGCTGGTCTGTTCGCTGAGACCGCGCCGCTGGGACAGGCTCTATGCCTCCGGACTGATAACTTTCATGACTGTCTACCTGGTCCACAGCGGCTATGACTGGGACTGGAACATGTTCGCGCTGACGGCGGGCTACTTCTTTCTGGGAGGCTTGTGCATCGGCTGGCAGACCATGTCGCACTGCGAAGTTGGGGGAAGAAGCCGCGGACGCAGATACCATCAGCTGTAGGTGATTCGTCCGTTCGGCCTTTTCTGCTGATAACTCCCGCGAAAAGCAGGGAAAATTCATTGCCTTCATGGTAATATATTTAGTAGCCGGGCCCAGCCGGAAAGATGGTCTTCTCCAGTCAAAGAAAGCTCACGATCTGGCGGTTGCGAGCCGGATGGCGTCCGTAGGCAGGGTGTAAGGAAATATGTCAGGAAAAAGCAACCTATCACGATGGGTATTCGCAGCTGACTTGCTGGCTGGAGCCCTGTCAATCCTGGCGTTATACAGGCTGTCCATCTCCTACCAGGTATTTCGCTCCACCGGCACTGACAGTTTTTCCGTCCTCGACGTCCTCTTCTATGCCAGTTTCGTGCTGATAGCACTGATGGACATCGCCCTCGCCGGCGATTACAACAAGACTTGGCGCTATTCAAGGCTGAACGAGGCGCTGATACTCATGAGGAGCTTCACCATAGCGTTCCTCCTGCTGGTGGCCTCGGCGTTCTTTCTCGAGAGCTTCGCCGTAGGAGAGCAGCATCAGTTCTCCCGCTTCGGCATCCTGGCTCTGATCGCGGTCTTTTTGCCGCTGCTGTTCTTCATCAGGGTAGCGGCGCATCACCGGCAGGCCAGACTGTTCGGCAGCGGCGGCTGGCGCAAGAAGATGATAATCGTGGGGGCGGGGGAAGAAGGCAAACAGGTCTATGAGCATTTCCAGAAGAAGAACTGGCTGGGGGTGAACTGCCTCGGTTTCGTCGATCCGCGCATCAAGACGTCGCCCATCGGAGGCACCCCCGTGCTCGGCAGCGTTGGCGATCTTCCCAGGCTGGTGCGGCAGGAGGGCGTCGAGGAGGTAGTCATCGCGCTGCCGCCCACCGACCACGCGATCATGGAAGAGATAGTCAACAACGGCGTCCGCCATGACGTGAAGGTGCGGATCATCCCGGATTCCTTCGCTTACCCTTACAGCGAACTGGACATCCAGGAGTACGACGGCCTGGCCATGATCGAAGTCAAGCAGCCGCACCTCGACGCGATGCACAAGGGGATCAAGCGGGCGCTCGACATCTTCTTCGCTTCGTTGATGCTATTGATCCATCTGCCGCTATGGACCATCATCGTCATCGCTGTCAGGCTGACCTCGAGCGGTCCTGCGATCTTCAGGCAGACGCGACTGGGGAAGGACGGCAAGACTTTCGAGATGATGAAGTTCCGTTCCATGGTCGAGGGAGCTCACGACATGCGCAAGAAGCTCGAGGAAGACAACGAGGCGTCCGGCCCCATGTTCAAGATGAAGGAAGACCCGCGCATCACACCGCTGGGCCGGTTCCTGCGGCGCGCCAGTCTCGACGAGATCCCGCAGATCCTCAATGTGCTCAAGGGCGACATGAGCTTCGTCGGGCCGCGGCCTCCGCTGCCCGAAGAGGTGAGCCGCTACCGTGCCCATCACCTGAAACGGCTCGCCGTGAGGCCGGGGATCACGGGACTCTGGCAGGTGAGCGGACGCGACCGCAGGGATTTTGAAGAGATGGCCAGACTCGACCTGTACTACATAGAAAACTGGTCGACCTGGCTCGACCTGAAGATCATCCTCAAAACGATACCGACCGTCCTCTCGCGCAAAGGCGCCTACTAGCGCTCAAGAGTGGACCTTCCCCCCGGGGCCCGCACAAGGCCTGAAGGGTATCAGCCCTGGATGGTATCCAGCAGCCTGGCTTCCACCAGTTCACCCTTGACTACCAGACGGTTCGAGGTCGACCAGGGTGGGTCGCAGGTGATCAGGGTGATCTCATCCTTGCCGCGGCCGCCGAGGACCGAGGTATCTTCAGGGACGATTATCACGCTGCTGGTGACCTTGTACTTGAAGTCGGCATATGTAGTCTTGAGGCGGATGGCGTCGCCTGGCGCGAGGTCATCCAGGTTGAGGAAGGGGCCGCCCCACAGCACCCGGTCACCAGCGATGGCGAAATTGTCTTGCATGCCCGGCAGCGCAGTCTCTTCAAGGTGGCCGATCCCCTTGCGCAGAGAACCCTCTTCGGTCCCCTCGACCACTACCGCGTTGATGCCTATCTTCGGTATCTCCAGAATGGCGATAGTCTGCTCGGTGCTCAGCTGGGCGCGCTTGGCTATGGCCAGCTGCTTGATCTTTTCCAGCTCCGCCTCTCCGGTCAGGCGGTCGATGAGCTCCTGGTTGGCCGAAAGGGAACTGACGAGCTCCTGGTCGAAATCCTCCCTGAGGCCCCATCGTTCATAGTAGCCCCAGAGCCAGGTAGCCGGCACAGAAAGGATCACCATCGCGCCTGCAGCCATGAGCAGAATGCTGAGTTTTTTAAAGGAAGGTTTAAAGATCTTTTTCAAATCGTTCCTGTTCTGCCTGTCAAGACCTAGCATAAACAAGGAAACCCAGTTTCACAAGCAACGGGTTCCCCCTGGCTCCATGAACAACGTGATTTCGTGCTGGATATATATAATGATGATGTTCCACGACAGGCAGTCAGTTGAAACGCAGCTACGGGCGATAACAGGTGGAAGATGGAGTTCATAGACACGCATAACCACATACTACCCGGCGTCGACGACGGCGCGCCTGACCTGGAGGCAAGCCTTGAGATGGCTAGGATCGCCCGGGAAGACGGGATCACGACGATAGTAGCGACACCACACGTGGTGGAGGGGATCTATGAAGGGCGGGATCTTGACAAGAGGGTGGAGTCGCTGCAGCAGGAACTCGACAGGAACGGCATCGGTGTAAGGCTGCTCAGGGGCGCGGAGGTCCCCATCAGCACCTGCATGACCGGGGACCGCGCACTGCTTGCCGACCTCGCCATCGGCGGGCGCTACATTCTGATGGAATCTGCAGAGACGGGTTTCGAACAACTGGTTCTGGCGATCTACCAGGTTCGCCTGTGCGGTTTGTCCCCGGTGCTCGCCCATCCCGAACGCACAACATACGCCCGGGACCATCTCGAGCGCCTTGCGGAGATGATCGATCACGACGACGTCTATTGCCAGCTGACGATCGCCAGCCTGTCCGGTCTGTTCGGACAGTCGGCCAGGAAGACTTCGATAGCCATGGCCAGGAGAGGGCTGGCGCACCTGCTGGCCTCTGACGCCCACTCGGCCGGCAGGCGTTCTCCCCAGCTTTCCTGGGGTTACCAGGAGCTGGCGCGGCTGGCCGGGGAAGAGGCTGCCATGATCGCCGTCAATGTCAACCCCCGGTTGTTGACGGAAGGAAAGAAGCTGCGCCTCGTGGAACCCGCATCCGGGAAGCACACGCCTGGATACCTGAGGCGCCTGCTGCGACGCGGCTAACGGTCCCGGTTCCGCAAACCACCGCCCCCGCTAGAAATTCCGGTTAAAGCATGGCCTGCTTGTTTCCGACTTAATCCCTGACAGGGCAAGCGGCAAATCCCCAGGCTATGGGCAAACTGGAACAGGCAAAAACCTATGGGGATGTGGGTGGAGGCGAAATCCCCCAAATCCCGGGCCAGGAAGGCGATGAGAAATTGTCGTACCTGGTATTCAGGCTCGCGGGCGAGACCTTCGCAATCGAGGTCGAGAAAGCGCGTGAGGTGATACGTGCGCAGAAACTCTCCTGGATACCCGGATCTCACGAGACAGTCCGCGGCGTCATCAACCTGAGGGGCAACATCATCGCCGTCCTGGAGCTGGCTCTGCTGCTGGGGTTGCCCGCTGCCGAAGAACTCGACAAGGACAGCCGCATCATAATCGTCGAGTCTGAAGGCATGGTAGTCGGCATGCTGGTGGATTCCGTAGATGAGGTGGCCCTGGTGGACCCGCGCGAGATCTCGAAAACCATGCGCACTCTCGACAGCAGGCAGCGTAACATCGTCGTTTCGCAGACTACCGTCAGGGACAGGATCGTGGGAATGCTCGATATCGACCAGGTCGTCTCGGACGCCAGGGAGCAGCAGGGGCAATGACAACCGGATCTGGAGAAATCACATGGCAGTCGAAGGAATGAAAAAGCCGATCAACCGTGATTCATTTAGCGCTATGAGGCCAGAAGCATACCCAGGCAAGCCGGTCACGGGGGGAGAAAAGATGAAGCGGATAAATTTTTTAACGAGCAGGATCGAGCTGAAGATCCTGAGCCTGGTGGCGCTGATACTCAGCATCGGATTCGGCGTCTTCGGCTACGTCAACATCAATCACGAACGGCAAACCCTGACCGAGCAGCAGGAAGTGAGCAACCACAACCTGGCAAGCTCGGTGGCAACCAGTCTCAAGACCAGCATGCTGGTGAACAATGCCGCTCTCACCGTCCAGGCAGTCGATGACCTCAGGGGCGGCGAAGTAGAGCAGATCAGGATCTTCGGCAACGATGGCCAGGAAGCATTCCTGGACGGAGGCGGCCTGAGCAGCGCCACGCGCAGCGAACTGGCACAGGTGCTGGACAGTGGCGAGACTGCCGTATTTTACGAGGGTGAAGGCGCGGACCGGGTGATGTCGGAGATCCTGCCGCTCCAGAACGAGCAGTCGTGCCAGCAGTGCCATGACAGCAAAGAGTCGCTGCGCGGGGCCGTACTGGTCTCTACTGCGACTGATCGCATGGACAGCGCGCTTGCCGACAACACATATCTGACGGTATTCGCCCTGGTGCTGACCCTGGTCACCATCCTCGTGACCCTGAAGATCCTGCTCAACATCGCGGTTCTCAAACCGCTCAAGGATGTGGTCGGCGCCATCAAGCGCATAGCAGCCGGGGATCTGACTGAGCAGGTGCCGGTCAAGTCCAGCGACGAGCTCGGTCAGCTTGCCGTCAATTTCAACGAGATGACCAGAAACCTGCGCAACCTGAGCTACAAGATAATCGAAGTCGGGGAGCAGAGCACGGCCGCATCGGCGGAGATTTCCGCGACTGTGGAGCAGCAGGCGAGCGCCTCGGCCGAGCAGTCGTCCGCTGTCGCCGAGACCACCGCCACGATAGAGGAGCTCGCCGGCACGGCCAAGCAGATCGCCGAGACGTCGAAGTCGGTAGCAGAAGTGGCGAGCGAGACGCTCAATCACGCTGAGGATGGCCAGGAAGCGGTAGCCGCCACCATCAACGGGATGCACATGATAAAGAGCAAGGTCAACAAGGTAGCTGAGAAGACCTTGACCCTGGGCGAGAAGTCCCAGCGCATCGGCACTATCCTCGAGATCATCAATGACATAGCTGACCAGACTAACCTGCTGGCCCTCAACGCCGCCGTCGAGGCAGCGCGCGCAGGCGACCAGGGGCGCGGTTTCGCAGTAGTCGCCGGCGAGGTCAGGAGACTCGCAGAAGAGAGCGTGGAGGCTACCACCAAGATAAAGGCGCTGATCGACGAGATCCAGTCAGAGACCAACAGCACCATCATCGCGACCGAGGAGAGCACCAAGGAAGCGGAGCGCGGCGTGACCCTGGCCAAGAACGCGGGCAAGTCTCTGGACAGCATCGTCTCTGTGGTGGTGGAAAACACCAACGCCGCCAAGGAGATATCGATAGCGACGCAGCAGCAGAAGAGCGCCAGCGAGCAGGTAGTGGTTGCCATGACCAACATCTCGGAAGCCAGCAAACAGCAGGCATCCGGGGCCAAGCAGACCGCCTCAGCCGCAGAACAGCTGAACAGGATCGCTGCCGATCTGAAAGCTGCCATTTCCAGCTTCAAGGTCGATTAGGTGATCGCGAGATGCGGGGCTCAGCCGTGTGCGAGGCTCGCGCCATGGGATATCAACTGACAAGAGGGCGGACTGCAAGTGGATAACTGGTCTACAGACAAGGAATTCCTGGAAACGTTCAGGGCTGAGGCAGAAGAACATCTGCGCAACCTGAACGAGGGACTGCTGGAACTGGAAAGCTCTCCGGGCAGCGACGACCTGGTGAAGAAGCTGTTCCGTGAGGCCCATACGCTAAAAGGCTCCGCTGGCATGATGGGCTTTACCTCCATCAGGGACCTCGCCCACCATGCTGAGGATATCCTTTCCGCTGTACAGAAAGGGCAGACTGCCCTGACCAAGGAAGTCGCTGACCTGCTGCTGGAAAGCCTTGACCGCATCGAGGAGCTGCTCCCCGTAGCCGGAGAAGTCGACGCAGAAGCGGACGTCTCGGACCTGATCGAGAAACTCGACAACGTAGAGAGCTCTGCGCCGGCAGCAGGAGAGGCAAGCGGCCGGGAAGAAGAGCAGCCTGCCGGGCCCCCGGAGCTTTCCGTGGTGGAAGCTGAAGAGGCGACCGAAAAGAAGCAGCCCGGCGAGGAACAGGTTCAGGAAGAAGAGGCCAGGGTCCCGGCGCCGGGCGCAGCCCAAGGCGGACAGCCACCGGCCGGTCGCACTGCTACCGCAGCGAGTCAGAAACCAGTCGCCTCCTCAGCTGAAAGCCGTGCGAAGCGCTCCGACCCGACGATCCGCGTGAATATCGAACGCCTGGACAAGCTGCTGAACCTGATGGGAGAGGTCCAGGTGAACCAGCTGGATACTGAAAGTCAGGTGAACAACCTGTCGGAGATACATGGTCAGGCACGGGAGCTCAAGGATGCTTTCGCCAGGATCATCCGGGAGGTCGAGGACCTGAAAAAGGAGATCGACCCGGACAAGATCGCCACCCTTGACCACCACTTGCACCAGGCGGACGAGAACACCCATGAGATCCTCGAGAAGCTCGACCGTACCGCTTCGCACATCAAGGAGAACACCAGCAGCCGGAAGATAGCGCTCGACGAGCTGCAGGACAGGACGCTCCACGTCCGCATGCTGCCGGTCTCCACCATTTTCGGACTCTACCCGCGGGTCGTCCGCGATGCCGCCGGTTCCTGCGGCAAGAAAGTGCGCCTCGAGATGGAGGGTGAGCAGACCGAGCTGGACAAGCGCATCCTCGAACAGATATCAGACCCCCTGATGCATATCATCCGTAACAGCGTCGACCACGGGATCGAGCTGCCGAGCTACCGCACGCAGTCGGGAAAGCCCGAGGAGGGCGTTGTCCGCATCTCGGCGGCGCAGCGCGGTGACAAGGTGGAGATCACGGTGGAGGACGATGGCGCCGGGATAGATCCTGCGGCGTTGAAACGGACGGCCGTCGAGAAAGGTTTGGCGGTGTCGGTGGATGAGATCTCCGACGAGGAAGCCTTCGACCTTATCTTCAGGAACGGATTTTCCACGGCTCGCGAGGTCACATCCATCTCCGGCCGCGGCGTCGGACTGGATGTGGTCAAGAACAATATCGAGAAACTGGAAGGCTCCGTCAATATTGATTCGAAGCCTGGAACGGGAACGCGTTTCACGGTATCCCTGCCGGTCTCTCTGGCGATCTTCGCCGGACTGCTGGTAGATTGCAACGGGACCAAGTTCGTCATCCCCCTGGCTTCGGTCCAGGAGATGGTGTCGGTCAGGAAATCAGATATCCAGACCCTGGGGAACCATCGCGGTTTCATCATGCGCGGCGACGCGACACCTCTGGTAGACCTGCTCGACTTCCTGGGAGGCGAATCGAACGAATCCGACAGCGATAGCATCCATGCGGTTGTCGTGGGAAACGGCAGGAGCAGGATGGCACTCCAGGTGGAACGGCTGCTCGGTGAACAGGAAGTCGTCATCAAGTCGCTCGGATCGTTCCTGCCACGGCTGCGCAATATCGCCGGAATCACCATTCTTGCCAGCGGTGAAGCCGTGGTGGTACTCAACGTGAACGAGCTGATCTCAAGCATCAAGGCGGGCGGTGAAACGGTAGCACTGCGCGCCCCGAAGGACTCTGGCAACGGCAAGGCTGTCGAGCGCAGGATCAGGGTCCTGGTGGTGGAAGATTCACTGGTTGTCAGGGAGCTTCAGCGAAACATTCTCGAATCAGCAGGCTACAAGGTGGAGACCGCCGTTGACGGCGAGGACGCTCTGGCGCATCTGTCAAAGGACAAGATCGACTGCATCGTCACTGATCTGGAGATGCCACGTATGAACGGTTTTGAACTGACCTCCGCTGTACGCAAGAACGAAGCGACCAAGGACACGCCGGTGATCATGGTTTCCTCACTCAGCAACGACGAGGACAAGCAGCGGGGCATGGAGGTAGGCGCTAACGCCTACGTCGTGAAAGGGACCTTCGACCAGCACAACCTGCTTTCCACCATTGAGAGACTGGTCGCCTGATGGAAGCGCAGGCAGTCAGGCAGCAAGACCAGGTCAGGGTGCTTGTGGCCGACGACTCACCGACGGTGCGGCTCATGATCTGCCGAATGCTGGAGAGCGATCCGGGGATAAAGGTCATCGGCACTGTCGGTAACGGTCGGGAAGCCACCGAACAGGTGGCTTTACTCAAGCCGGATATCGTGACCATGGACGTCGAGATGCCGGTGATGAACGGACTTGACGCCATCGAGCACATCATGGCGTACAACCCGGTTCCGATCCTTGTTGTCAGCTCTGTGGTGGACAAGCTGCACACTGCCAATGCAGCCAGGGCGCTCGGGGCCGGCGCCGTTGACGTGATGCCCAAACCCACACCCGCCACCATGCAGGAGTTCGAGGCGGTCGCGGAGGAATTAAGGCACAAGATCAAGCTGCTTTCCAAGGTGCGCGTGATTACTCACCCGAAAGCGCGGCTGTCTTACTGCCCTGTTCCCGCGCCGGAGAAGAAGGAACAGAAAAGTGAAACCCTGAATGCTTTCCGGCTTGTGGCGATAGGATCCTCCACCGGCGGCCCCCAGGCGCTGCAACGGATACTCAGCAACATGCCGGCGGACGTCAACGCGGCTATCCTCATTGTCCAGCATATAGCAAAAGGCTTCACCGAGGGCCTGGTCGAATGGCTGGGAGCTTCCTGCGCTCTTGACGTATGCTCCGGCACCAACGGCATGGCCATCGAGCCAGGCAAGGTTATCATCGCCCCCGAAGGCAGGCACATGGCGGTCAACGGCAACGGCCAGGTGAGGCTGGTCGACTATGAATATCCAGGGCCGCACAAGCCCGCCGCCAACGTCCTGCTCGATTCGGTGGCGGAGCATTACGGCAGCCGCTCCATCGGAGTGATCCTGACAGGCATGGGTAGCGACGGCGCTCTGGGCATCAGGGCGATCCACGACCGTGGCGGACATACCATCGCCCAGGACAGCGAGACCTCGGCCATCTTCAGCATGGCCAAGGAAGCCATCAAGATGGGCGGCGTCGATGAAGTGCTCCCCTTGCCGGACATCACGGACGCCATCGTCAGATACCTTTACCGAAAAATATGATGGAAGCGGCTGAAAAACAGGAAAAGAGGCACCGCATCCTGATAGCTGAGGACAGCGCTACCCAGCGTCAGATCATCACGATGGTACTCAAGCGTGAGGGGCACGAAGTGGTGATTGCAAAAGATGGCATCGAGGCGGTGACCCAGGTATACCAGGAGAGCCCTGACGTCGTTGTCCTGGACATCGAGATGCCAAAGATGAACGGCTACCAGGTATGCCGCCTGCTCAAGGAAGACCAGCGCACAGCGCATATCCCCGTGATCATGCTGACCAGCCGCGACCAGGAAACCGACAAGTTCTGGGGCCTGAAGACGGGCGCCGACCGCTACGTGACCAAGGACTTCCAGCTCACAGGCCTTGCTGCGGCTGTCCAGGAGATGATAGAGAAGGGGCCGGGGCCCCTGGGTCCAATACCAATGGAGCTGCACGGCCAGCATGACATGGAGAGCGGTGACGTGGACGTGCTTTCCCGGGTCAATGACCTGCTGGACCGCAAGCTTTATGAGGCTACTGTCATCAACGAGATCAGCAAGCTCAATACCCTGAGTGAGGACAGCGCCGTGACCATCTCATCGGTCCTGTCTGTGCTGGCCAAGGTCACGGACTGTTACGTCGGTTCCGTGTTGCTGCTGGAGGAGAAAGAGCTCTACTTGCATGTCGACACGCGCGTGGGCAAGGATTATTATGATGACTCCCAGAGCAGCGCGCTGCACGAAGCTAAGGGATATTTCCCGCCGGCTACCAACTTCAGCCAGTTCAACGTCATATCCGACGCCGAGCCCGGGGCGATCGAAGGCGACGAGCCCGAGTGCAGGACGATCCGTTCCATAGTCTCGCTGCCGCTGAGGGCGAGGGGCGAGGTGATCGGCGTGATGACCCTGAACAGCCCCAAGACTGACGCCTTCACCGAAGACATCCACCAGGTGCTGAAGATCATAGAATATCCGGCCAGCGTCGTCGTGGATAACGCCCGCCTGCATGAGCGGACGAAGCGGATGGCGGTCACAGACGGCCTCACCAGGCTGTACAACCATCGCCATTTCTATGAGCTGCTCGAACAGGAGTTCCATCGCACCAAGCGATACCAGTCCAGCGTTGCGCTGGTGATGATCGATATCGATTTCTTCAAACAGATAAATGATACCTATGGCCATCAGGTGGGTGACGATATCCTCAAGGAGCTGGCCCTCGTCGTGAGGGGCCAGGTGCGCGAGGTGGACATCCTGGCCCGTTACGGCGGTGAGGAGTTCGCAGCGCTGCTGCCGCAGACTTCGCTTGACCAGGCCCAGGTAGTGGCCGAAAGGATAAGGGAAGCGGTTGAAAAGAATGAATTTTCGACCTCGAAGGGTATTATAAAGATAACGGTCAGCCTTGGAGTGGCCGGGTATCCTGAGATGGACATCCACAGCCAGGTAGAGCTGGTGCAGCAGGCGGATTCCGCGCTGTACAGGGCCAAGGAAGCAGGCAAGAACAGGGTAGTCGTGGGCGGCGATGAAACTTAAGAGATACAATCTCACAGAATATGATTTCGAGCGGTTCCGGGCTCTGATCAACAGGACCAGCGGCATTTATTTCGATCGCGGCAAGATGGACCTGCTGCGCCTGGGTCTCGCCGAGCGGGCCGAGGTTGTCGGCGCCGAGGACCTCGGGGACTATTACGAGATGCTCACCAGCGACCCACAGCGGGAGAACGAGCTGCGGCAGCTGCTCGGCCACCTCTCCGTCCAGGAAACCCACTTCTTCCGCAACCTGCCGCAGTTCGACGCCCTGCGAAAATACGTCATCCCGGAGATCGCACGGCGCAAGGCGGCTGGCAACCGGGTGCTCAAGTTCTGGAGCGCGGGCTGTTCGACAGGCCAGGAGCCTTACTCCATAGCCATGAGCGTCCATGATGTCCTGCCGGACCCCGGCAGCTGGGAAGTCCAGATCCTGGCGACGGACCTGAACGATCATGCTCTTGAGGTCGCTGCCAGGGGCTGGTACCCGGAGAGCAAGATCACCGGCCTGGACCGTGATCATCTCAACCGCTATTTCATCGAGCGTGACGACGGTTACCAGGCTCGCGATTTCCTGCGGGAGATGATCAGCTTCTCCCGCCACAACATGGTCACGGACAGCCTGCCGATAGAGCTTTTCGGCACCTGCGACGTCATCTTCTGCCGCAACGTCATCATCTATTTCACGCACCAGACGGCCAAGCACGTGATCGAGCTGTTCTTCGACATCCTGAACCCGGGAGGCTATCTCTTCCTGGGACACTCCGAGACGTTATGGAAGATGTCCGCCAAGTACAGCCTGGTGGAGATGGGCGACGCTTTCATCTACAAGAAATCCCTGCCGCGTGCAATCGACGGCCGGCGCTTCATCGCCGATCGCCGCATGCGCGACATGCCGCTGCCTCCAGGAGTGCAGAAGGACAGGCGCAAGTCGCACGACCGGCGGGGCGAGCCTGTGACAGACGACCTGCTGATCAGGGGGTCAAAACCGGCTATCCCGGAGCCTGAACATGAAAACCCCGCCGCTCCGCAGCCCGCGGGGGCCAGGGATGAGATCCGTGAGACTTGCGGCAAGGCTCGCAACATGATCGACCTGGGAGAGCACAGCAAGGCCATCGAGATGCTGTCAGACGCCGTCAACGGGACGAGCACCGACTGCGAGAGCTACTTCCTGCTGGGCCTGGCCTACCAGAAGCTGGGACAGTCAGACGAAGCCGCTGAGGCGTTTCGCAAGGCCATCTACTGCAATGACAGTCACAGCCTCGCATATTTCCACCTGGCGAATGTCCTGGAAGACCAGGGCTTTTTGCAGCAGGCGGTCAAGGAATACCGCAACGCGTCGCGCAGCCTGGCAGCGGACCCGCCTGACAGCTGGGAGCAGGACCTGGAAGCCTTCGACATCCAGTCGCTGGTGGACCTCTGCCAGTGGAAGATCGAGAACCTCGGCAGCGTCGAGAACTGAACCCTGCAGGCGGTTGCCTGCCAGCAG